>NZ_SOGI01000036.1:0-62625 GCF_004403385.1 Cryobacterium sp. TMT4-31 | reverse complement strand
CGCGACGGGACCGGCTCGTGCCACGCCGCCGGCTCGACCGGCGCCCGCGCCCGCCGTATCCGCCAAGCCGGCCGGCGCCCCCGCACGCCCCGCCGGCCCGGTGATCACCAAGCCGCCGATCCGCAAGCTGGCCAAGGACCTCGGCGTCGACCTCAGCCAGGTGGAGCCCACCGGCCGGTTCGGCGACGTCACCCGCGAGGACGTGCTGCGCGAGGCCACCCAGGCCAGCGTGTTCCGCAACATCCAGACGCCGGAGTGGCCGACCGACCGCGAGGAGCACATCCCCGTGAAGGGCGTGCGCAAGGTGATCGCGCAGACCATGGTGCGCAGCGCCTTCACCGCCCCGCACGTGAGCCTGTTCGTGGACGTGGACGCCACCCGCACCATGGAGTTCGTCAAGCGGCTCAAGGTCTCCACCGATTTCGCCGGCGTCAAGGTGTCGCCGCTGCTGATCATGGCCAAGGCCATGATCTGGGCCGTGCGGCGCAACCCCACCGTCAACTCGGTCTTCACCGACGAGGAGATCGTGATCAAGCACTACGTCAACCTCGGCATCGCCGCGGCCACCCCGCGTGGACTGATCGTGCCCAACATCAAGGAAGCCCAGGACATGAGCCTGCTCGAGCTGGCCGGCGCCCTCGAGAAGCTCACCCTCACGGCCAGGGACGGGAAGACCAGCCCGGCCGAGATGGCCAACGGCACCATCACGATCACCAACATCGGCGTCTTCGGCATGGACACCGGCACCCCGATCCTCAACTCCGGCGAGGCCGGCATCGTGGCGCTGGGCACGATCAAGCTGAAGCCCTGGGTCGTCGACGGCGAGGTGCGCCCGCGCTTCGTCACCACCATCGGCGCGAGCTTCGATCACCGGGTGGTCGACGGCGACGTGGCCAGCCGGTTCCTGGCCGACGTGGCCAGCATCATCGAGGAGCCGGCGCTGCTCCTGGAGTAGTTCACCTGGCGAGATCGCTGGGGCCGGCGACGGACTCCGATCACGCCGAACGGATACCGATCACGACGGTGGCATCCAGCGCCCGGGAGTGTGTGATGTGCGGGCTGAGCCCGTGCCGGGCGAAGACCGCCAGGGTCTCCGGCGCCTGCCCGGCGCTGGTCTCCACGAGCAGCCGGCCCCCGGGGGACAGCCACTCCGGGGCCGCCGCCACGAGCCGGCGCTGAACGTCGAGGCCGTCGTGGCCGCCGTCGAGAGCGACCCTGGCCTCGTGCAGCCGAGCCTCGGGCGGCATCCGAGTTATCGAATCCGTGGGCACGTAAGGGGCGTTGGCCACAATGACGTCGACCCGGCCGAGCAGGGTGCGCGGCACTGGGGAAAACAGGTCGCCGGTGAGGGCGATACCGCCCAGCGGCTCGATGTTCTCCCGGGCACAGATCGTCGCCGCCGGGTCGATGTCGACGGCGTAAAGCGTCAGCCCCGGCTCGCCAGCGAGCAGTGCGGCCCCCACGGCTCCTGTGCCGCAGCACATGTCGACCGCCACAGAGCCGGGCCGGAGGAGCCGGGCCGCCCGCCGCACCAGCAGGCCGGTGCGTCGACGCGGCACGAAAACGCCCGGCCGGACGATGATCCGCAGCCCGCAGAACTCCACCCAGCCGAGCACCTGTTCGAGCGGCAGACCGGATTCGCGCAGGCCGAGCAGCTGCTCCAGTTCGGCCGGTGTTCCGGCGGCCGCCGTCAGCAACCGGGCCTCGTCTTCGGCGAAGACGCAGCCGGCCGCGCGCAGGCGTTCGATCACTTCAAGCGGGGCGGCTCGGCGCGGCGACATCGCGGCTCAGACCGTGCGGCTCTGTCGCCAGCTGCGCAGGGTGGCCAGCTCGGTGTCGGTGATGCCCGCCGCGGCGAGCACTGCTGGCAGGTCGAGGCCTGCCAGGGCCGTGCGAAAGGCGCCCTCCGTTGTGGTGCCGAAGGATCGGCAGAGCGCCTCGCTTTCGGCCTCCTCGTGTGCCCGACCGGATGCGACGGCCCGTTGGTCGCCGCGGCGCACGGTCTCCAGGTAGTCGTCCACGATGGCCTCGGGCTCGGCGCCGGCGATGGTGAGCAGCAGGAGGGCGATCTGCCCGGTGCGGTCCGGGCCCGCCGCGCAGTGGAAGAGCACGCCGCCCGGTGCCGCCCGGGCCAGCGCCGCCAGCGCGGCCCCCGACCGTTCCGGCATCGCGGCCAGGTGCGGCAGGTAGTACAGCGCGGTGCCGACCAGGCCGTTGTGCCAGTAGTCCGCCCAGAATGCGGTGTTCTCCAGCCCGTCGAGGTCGATGGGCACCGTGGTGAGCCAGTCCGGTCGCGGTTGGCTGTCTTGGGCGCGCTCGCCGGGTTGGCGCAGATCGACGACGGTACGGATGCCCGCCGCGTAGAGCTGATCCCAGCCGGCGCGGGTGGTCTGGTCCAGGTTCTCCGACCTGAAGAACACGCCCGCCGCGGTCGTACCGCCGGTGCGGTACGGGATGCCGCCCAGGTCGCGGGCGTTCGCCAACCCAGCCACCGCCAGGAGCCGGTCGGCCGCGCGGGCAGGTGCCGGTGCTGACGGCGGTGTTGACGACGGCTCGTCCATCGACTCGGCCTAGAAGGTGACGGTGGACAGGAGGCGGACCGGGGGACGCGGATCGGTGCGGAGCCGGGCGTGGGTCTCCACATCGAAGCGCTCGGTGCCGTACTTCAGTTTCTGCCGCTCGATGCCTTCGGCCGCGAAACCCGCTGTGGTGGCGACCCGGCAGGAGGCCGGATTGTTGGTGCGGTGTCCGAGCTCCAGCCTGTGCAGGCCCTGCTCGGTGAAGGCCCAGTCGGCGATCGAGGCGAGGGCGAGCGTCGCCAGGCCCTGGCCCCTGGCCTCGGCCGAAACCCAGTAGTAGACCCAGCCGGTTCCGTGCCGGTGTTCCATGCTGCCCACACCAACGTTGCCCACCGCGACGCCGTCGAGGCTGATCGCGAAGTTCTGCCGCGAGACCGTCGCGGGGGCGAGGTTCTCGGTGATGAAACTCTCGCAGCGCGCGACCGTCGACAGCTCGATCGCACCGACCTGGGCGGCCAGGTCGCCGCTCACGGTGAAGGCGGTCTGCAGACTGGCCGCGTCGTCGAGCCGCCACGGGCGCAGCATCGCCACCGGGGCGGGCGGCACCGACCTGTCACGGCTGGCCTGACTGGTCCGACCGAGGCGAGTGCGTGGGGGCAGGCTCCCGGCGGGCGGGACGGTGCCCTTTCCGGCGCGTGCTCTCATGGCAACAGAGTAGACGGCGGGCGTCGCCACCGCGACTTGCCGCACTATCCCCCTGTGCGGGCTCTGAAGCGGGAGTGTGCCCGATGTCACCGTCGGGCGCAGCGCCGAGTTGCCGCACTATCCCCCTTCGACACCGCTGACGGGGGTGTTTGCCGCAAGTCGGGGCCGCCGCACGGCGGCGAACCGGATGCGCGAATCGCGGCCGGCGGGGGAGGATGGGGCATGGCCTTCGAGAGCACACCTTTGCGTCGGATCGAGGAAGACCCGCAGCATCCGCTGCCCAGGAACGCCTGGCCAGCCACCCTGCCGCCGGTGGCCCAGCTACTCAAGACCGGAATCGACCTGGGGCCGGCCACGGTCTTCGTCGGAGAGAACGGCGCCGGTAAGTCCACGCTCGTGGAGGCCATCGCCCTGGCCTGGGGTCTCTCCCCGGAGGGTGGCTCCACCGGCGCACGCAACTCCACCCGGCCCAGCGAATCCTCGCTCCACGACCACCTGCGCCTGGTGCGCAGCGGCGGCAGCACCCGCCGCGGCTACTTTCTGCGCGCCGAGACCATGCACGGCTTCTTCACCTACCTGGAGGAGAACCCGGGCAGCGGGCCTGAGCCGCGCTTCCACGAGATCTCGCACGGGGAATCGTTCCTCGAGCTGGCCATCGACAAGTTCCGCGGCCGGGGCCTGTGGGTGCTCGACGAGCCGGAATCCGCGCTCTCGTTCTCGGGCTGCCTGGCGCTGCTCGGCCACCTCAAGGAGCTGCTGGCCGCGGGCGGTTCGCAGGTGATCATGTCGACGCACTCGCCGTTGCTCGCCGCGCTGCCCGGTGCCCGGATCCTCGAGGTGGGCGAGTGGGGGCTGCGCGAGATGGCTTGGCGCGATCTCGACCTGGTCACCAACTGGGCCGGCTTCCTCGACGCCCCGGAGCGGTACCTGCGGCACCTCTGACCCGCCACCATCGGCTCTAATGGTTTTGACAATCATTATCAATAGGCGTAGCGTTTCGATCGTGAAGACCCCCAGACTCCTCCTCCCCGCCCTGGCCGCCTCCGCCGCCCTCGTGCTGGCCGGATGCTCGACGACCGCCACCAACGCCGCGGGATCGGACGGTGACCTCAAGGTCGTCGCCACGACCACCCAGATCGCCGACCTCACCCGCAACATCGTCGGCGACGCCGACGGCGTCACGATCACCCAGCTGATCCAGCCCAACCAGAGCGCGCACAGCTACGACCCGTCGGTCGCCGACCTCACCGCCCTGGGCGCGGCGGATGTGCTCGTGATCAACGGCGTCGGGCTCGAAGAGTGGCTCGACGACGCCATCGAGGCTTCCGGCTTCGACGGGGTCACCATCGACTCCGATGAGGGCATCACCATTCAGGGTGTCGAGGCCGGCCACGAGGAGGAGGCCGCTCACGAGGATGAGGCTGCGCAGGAGGAGGAGGCCGGCCACGAAGATGAGGCCGAGCACGACCACGCCGGCGGCAACCCGCACATCTGGACCGACGTGAAAAATGCCGAGGCCATGGTCGCCACCATCGCCGATGGCCTGGCCGGTGCCAGCACCAGCCACGCCACCGACTTTGAGGCCAACGAGGCCGTCTACAGCGCCCAGCTCGCCGAGCTGGATGGCTGGATCCGCGAGAACGTCGACGCCGTCCCGTCCAGCGAGCGCCTACTGGTGAGCAACCACGACGCGTTCGGCTACTTCACCGCCGCCTACGGCATCACCTATGTCGGCAGCGTCATCCCCAGCTTCGACGACAACGCCGAGCCGAGCGCCGCCGAGATCGACGCCCTCGTGGCCGCCGTCAAGACCACCGGGGTCAAGGCCGTCTTCTCGGAGGCGTCCATCAACCCGAAGGCGGCCGACACCATCGCCGCAGAGGCCGGCGTCGCGGTGTACTCCGGCGACGACGCCCTCTACGGCGATTCGCTGGGCCCGGCCGACAGCGCCGGCGCCACCTACATCGCCAGCCAGCTGCACAATGTGCGCCTCATCCTCGAGTCCTGGGGTGTGACGCCCAGCGCCGTACCCGCCGACCTGCAATAGTTGAACAGTGAACGAGAACCCTTCTCAGCAGCGGATGCCCGCACCGCTTGCCCTCCGCGTCTCCGGGGCCTCGTTCGCCTACGCCCAGACCCCGGCTCTGACCGGCATCGACTTCGATCTGCATCCCGGTGAGGCCGTCGCGCTGATCGGGCCGAACGGCTCGGGCAAGTCCACCCTGCTCAAGGGCATCCTGGGCCTGATCCACCGCACCGAGGGCACCGTCGAGGTGCTCGGCCACGCCACCGCCCCGGCCGGCACCGTCGGCTACGTGCCGCAGACCGACGAGCTCGACCCCGAGTTCCCGGTCAGTCTCGAACAGGTTGTCATGATGGGCCGCTACCGCGAGCTCGGCTGGCTGCGCCTGCCCGGCAGGAAGGACCGCAAGGCCGTGGCCGCGGCGCTGGAGACTGTCGGCCTCGACCACCTCGCCACAACCCGGTTCGGCGAACTTTCCGGCGGCCAACAGCAGCGCGGCCTGCTCGCCCGCGCCGTGGCGGCCGGCCCCCGGCTGCTTCTGCTCGACGAACCCTTCAACGGGCTCGACCAGTCCAACCGGGAGGCCCTCGTCGGCACCGTCGAACGGCTCAAGGCCGAGGGCGTCGCCGTGCTCGTGTCCACCCACGACCTCGAACTGGCCCGCGCGGTCTGCGAGCGAGTGCTGCTGCTCAACGGCAACCAGGTCGCCTTCGGACCACGCGAGAGTGTGCTGACCCTCGACAACGTGCAGCGCACCTTCCACGAGGTCGGCGTCGAGATGGACCAGCACACGCTCGTCGTTCCCGGCCACGAAGGCCACTGAATGGCCGACCTGCTCGGACCCCTCTTCACCGCGTTCGCCCTGCCATTCATGGCGCGGGCGCTGGTGGTGCTGCTCGCCCTCAGCCTGGTCGCCGGCATCGTCGGCGTGCTCGTCAACCTGCGCAGCCTCGAATTCATCAGTGACGGCCTCACCCACTCGGTCTTCCCGGGCATCGCCATCGGCTTCGTCTGGGGCGGCCGCGAGGGACTCTTCGTCGGCGCCATGATCGCCGCCATCCTGGCCGCGGTCGTGCTCACCGTGATCACCCGGCGCGCCGTGTCGGGGGATGCGGCGATCGCGATCGTCTTCACGGCCATGTTCAGCATCGGCATCCTGGTGGTCTCCCGGCAGACCAACTATGCCGGCCAGCTCGAACAGCTGCTCTTCGGCCGGCTGCTCACGGTCACGGCCGCCGAGGTGACCCAGACGCTGGTCATCTGCGCGATCGCCCTGCTCCTGGTGGGCCTCACCCTCAAGCAGCAGGTGTTCCGGGCGTTCGACCGCACCGCGTTCGCCGCGGCCGGCTACCGGCCGCTGCTGCTCGACCTGGTGCTGAACGTCGCCATCGCCCTCGTGGTGGTCGCCGCATCGAGCGCCGTCGGCAATCTGCTCGTCCTGGCCGTACTCATCGTGCCCGGCGCCGTCGCCCGGCTGGTCACGGTGCGGCTGTGGGCTCTCTTCCCTCTCGCGGCCGGCTTCGCCGCCCTGTGCGCCTGGCTGGGCTTGACGCTCGG
Source organism: Cryobacterium sp. TMT4-31 (assembly GCF_004403385.1). Taxonomy (NCBI): domain Bacteria; kingdom Bacillati; phylum Actinomycetota; class Actinomycetes; order Micrococcales; family Microbacteriaceae; genus Cryobacterium; species Cryobacterium sp. TMT4-31. Next base: position 55,821 of record NZ_SOGI01000036.1, on the reverse strand, counting down.
CTTCGAAGCCTCCGTCTCGGCCGGCATCGACCTGCCCAGCGGCGCCACCGTGGTGCTGGTACTCGTGGCCGGCTACCTGCTGGTGCTCCTTTGCCGCCTCGCGGTTGACCGGATGCGCCGCCCCGCCCAGCCGGCCGTCGATCCGGAACCGGTGACCGCCTGATGGGTTACTTCGAGAAGGCCCTGCTGGCCGCAGCCGTCATCGGCGCGCTGAGCGGCCTGGTCGGCACCCTGGTGCTGCTGCGCCGGCGCACCTTCTTCGCCCAGGCGCTCACCCATGCCACGTTTCCCGGCGCCGTCGCGGCGGCGTTGCTGGGAGTGAGCATCCCGCTGGGCGCCGCCGTTGCCAGCGCCGTGATCGTGGCGGTGATGACCCTCCTCGGCCGGGTGCGCCGCCAGGGCAGCCAGGTGGCGTCGGGCATCATGCTGACCGCAGGGTTCGCGCTCGGTGTGCTGCTTCAGGCGCTCAACCCGTCGTTGCCCGTGCACGTGGAGTCCTACCTGGTCGGCTCCATCCTCACCGTCACCGACGGCGACGTGCTTCTTGCCGCCTCGGTTCTGACCGCGGCGGTGCTCGCGGCCATTCTCTTCGGCAAGGAGATCCTGTTCTCCACCTTCGACCGCACCGGCTTCCGGGCGGCCGGGTACCGGGAGTGGCCGATTGAACTTCTCACGCTGGTGCTCATCGCCGCCACTGTCGTGACGGCGATGCCCGCGGTGGGCGCCATCCTCGCCATCGCCCTGATCGCCGCCCCCGCCGCGGCCGCCCGACTGCTGATGCGGACCGCGCCGGGCATCGTCCTGCTCGCGCCTCTCATCGGCGCCGGATCCGGGGTTGTCGGCGTGTTACTGTCCCGCATTCTCGATGTGGCGGCGGGGCCCGCCATCGCGCTCACCGCCGCCGCCTGCTTCCTTCTCGCACTGGGGGCACGCTCACTGCGTGCGCGCGTCGGAGGCGTTCCCACTCCCGTCCGCGCCGGGCTACGGTTGAAATCATGAAGCGAAACACCTGGCAGCGAGAGGCCGTGCGGACCGAGCTCGGCCGCGTCGAGGGGTTCGTCAGCGCCCAGGGCCTGCACTCGGCCCTGCACACCAGCGGTTCCCCGATCGGCCTGGCCACGGTCTACCGTGCGCTCGCCGACCTGGCGCTGGAGGGCGACGCCGATTCGCTGCAGTCGCCCGACGGCGAGAGCCTGTACCGGGCGTGCAGCACCACGGATCACCACCACCACCTGATCTGCCGCAACTGCGGACTCACCGTGGAGATCGAGGTGGACGCCATCGAGAACTGGGCCACCGAGGAGGCGGCCAAGCACGGTTTCACCGAAGCCGCCCACGTGATCGACATCTTCGGCCTGTGCGCGGCGTGCACTGCGCTTGCATCGGAACGCCCCACCCCGTAGGCTGGGTAGCTGCTGCGCATATCTGTGCGTGCATTGCTTGTTCGTGACTTTTCCTCCCACCGAATCAGCCGCTGAAACTCACCTTTCGGCAGGCCGCTTCAGGGTGGAATCCAACGCGAACCGGCCGACAAGAGATCTTGGGAAGGGCATTCGCCCTTCGGTATTGGAGGAAAACCATGGCAGCAACCTGCCAGGTGACCGGAGCCGTTCCCGGCTTTGGGCACAACATTTCGCACTCGCACCGGCGCACCAAGCGTCGTTTCGACCCGAATGTGCAGACCAAGAAGTACTTCGTGCCGTCGCTTCGCCGCAACGTCACGTTGACCCTCTCGGCAAAGGGCATCAAGGTTATTGATGCTCGCGGCATTGAGTCGGTCGTCAAGGACCTGCTCGCACGTGGGGAGAAAATCTAATGGCTAAGGCTCAGGACGTACGTCCGATCATCAAGCTGCGTTCGACGGCAGGAACCGGTTACACCTACGTGACCAAGAAGAACCGTCGCAACAACCCCGACCGTCTCGTACTCAAGAAGTACGACCCCGTAGTGCGCAAGCACGTTGACTTCCGTGAGGAGCGCTAAAAATGGCGAAGAAGAGCATGATTGCCAAGAACAACCAGCGCAAGGTCATCGTTGAGCGTTACGCCGCGAAGCGCCTCGAGCTGAAGAAGGCTCTTGTCGACCCGGCCGGCACCGACGAGTCCCGTGAAGAGGCTCGCAAGGGCCTCCAGAAGCTGCCCCGCAACGCCTCGCCGGTTCGCCTGCGCAACCGCGACGCGGTTGACGGACGTCCCCGTGGCCACCTCTCCAAGTTCGGCATCTCGCGCGTACGTTTCCGCGACATGGCGCACCGCGGCGAGCTGCCCGGCATCACCAAGTCCAGCTGGTAACCAGCTACTGATCGCGTAACCGCGAACAGCGCAGTATCAACAGGGGATGCCCGACTTCGGTCGGTCATCCCCTGTTCTGTGTCTGCGCGGACGGCACCGTCGTCCCCGTACGGGGGTGCACAGTTCGCGCACAGCACAAACACACCCCAATCCGCCGGGCAAAGCGTCCCGAAACGCCGTAAATCCGCGGAATCTCGCGGATCAATGCTAGATTCAACGCGGTCGAACCGACCAACGGAGGCGTTGTCTCAACGTCGCCCGCTTCACGTGAATACCTGTTTTTTTACAGACGAAGGTCCGAGGAGGACACTCAATGGCTGACAAGTCGCTGAACAAGACCGAGCTCGTTGCCAAGGTTGCCGCAGATTCTGGCCAGAGCCAGGCTGCTGTCGACGGCGTTCTGAACGCTTTCTTTGCAACCCTCGCCGACACCGTTGCGAACGACGGCAAGGTCACCATCCCGGGATGGCTCGGCGTCGAGCGCACCGCAACCGCCGCTCGCACGGGCCGCAACCCGCAGACCGGCGAAGAAATCGCCATTGCTGCCGGCCACCGCGTCAAGCTGACCGCTGGTAGCAAGCTCAAGGCTGCCGCCAAGTAGGTTTCAGCTTTTGTAGTGCCGGTGGGCGTCGACTTCGGTCGGCGCCCACCGCTCGTTAACCGGCGGCGCCCGAAGGCGCCCGGCTACGCGGTGGCCGGCCACGGCGGGTTCGGCTTCCCCCGCCGGTTAAGCTGGAGTGGTGCCCCGTTATGTGCGAATCATCGGGCCGGCAGCCCTGCTGTTGGCCGCGATTGTGGCGACGGTGGCGGGCCTGGTCTACGGCGGCGGTGCCGAGGCCCAGCTGCTCGCCGATCCCGGCGCTGTGGTGCGATGGGGCCTTCCGGTGGCCAAGCTGCTCGTCAACCTCGGCGCGGCCGGCACCATCGGCGCCCTGGTCCTGACCTGTTTCGCCCTGAGCCCGAAGGAACGGGAGTACGGCACCGCCATCGACCTGGCCGCCGGCTCCGCCGCGTTCCTCACCATCGCGTCGGCTGTCACCGGCTTCCTCACCTTCCTCCAGGTCACCAACGCGACGATCAGCTTCAACGACACCTTCAGCGCCACGGTCGGTCAGTTCTTCAGCCAGATCGAGCTCGGTCAGGCCTGGCTGTCCACGACCCTGATCGCCGCCGCCGTCACCGTGCTCTGCTTCGCCGTGCGCAACCAGACCGCGCTGGTCTTCGTCACCGTGCTCGCCCTGCTCGCGCTGCTGCCGATGGCCCAGCAGGGCCACTCCGCCGGCGCAGAGGGCCATGACGCGGCCATCACGGCGCTGGGCCTGCACCTGGTCTTCGCAGCCGTATGGCTGGGCGGAATTCTCACCATCATCCTGCTGCACAAGCGGCTGTCGTCCACGCGCCTGCGTGAGGTCGTCGGCCGGTATTCCACCCTCGCGCTGGTCAGCTTCGTGGTCGTCGCCGCCTCCGGCTACGTCAGCGCCGAGCTGCGCGTGGGCAGCTGGGACCGGTTGCTCACCGGCTACGGCGTCCTGGTGCTCGCCAAGGTGGCGCTGCTGCTCGTGCTCGGCGGCTTCGGCGTGCTGCAGCGCCGGTACCTGATCGGTCGGATGCGCACCGGTGCCGGGCGCACCGACACCTTCTTCTGGTGGCTCGTGGTGGGCGAGATCGCGTTCATGGGCCTGGCCAGCGGCGTGGCCGCTGCCCTCGCCCGAACGGCCACCCCGGTCGCCCAGGTGGTCACCACGGCGATCCCCACCGCCACCCCGGCGCAGATCCTCACCGGCGAGCCCCTGCCGCCCGAGCTCACCTTCGCCAGGTACTTCACCGAGTGGAACTTCGATCTCGCCTGGGTGCTGTTCTGCGCGTTCGGCATCTTCTTCTACCTCGCCGGGGTGCGGCGGCTGCGCCGCCGCGGCGACAGCTGGCCGCTGCACCGCACCATTTTCTGGACGCTGGGCATGGTCACCCTGTTCTACATCACCAACGGCGGCGTGAACGTGTACGAGAAGTACCTCTTCTCCACCCACATGCTCGCGCACATGGCCCTGACGATGCTGGTGCCGGTGCTGCTGGTTCCCGGCGCTCCGGTCACCCTGGCGGCCCGCGCCATCCGGATGCGCCGCGACGGCAGCCGGGGCCCCCGTGAGTGGATCCTGCTGGCCGTGCACTCGCGCTTCGCCGGCATCATCTCGAACCCGATCGTGGCCGCGGTGCTCTTCGCCGGGTCGCTGTGGGTGTTCTACTACACGTCGCTGTTCAGCTGGGCGACGACAGACCACATCGGCCACCAGTGGATGATCGTGCACTTCCTGATCACCGGGTACCTGTTCGTGCAGTCACTGATCGGCATCGACCCGGTGCCGTTCCGCCTGCCGTACACGTTCAGGCTGCTGCTGCTGCTGGGCACCATGGCGTTCCACGCCTTCTTCGGCCTGGCCCTGATGACCGGCACCGGCCTGCTCCTCGCGGACTGGTACGGCGCCATGGGCCGCGACTGGGGGCTGAACGCCCTGGCCGACCAGCAGGCCGGCGGGGGGATCGCCTGGAGCGTCGGCGAGATCCCCACCATCGCGTTGGCCATCATCGTGGCCATCCAGTGGGGTCGCAGCGACGACAAGGAAACCAAGCGCCGGGACCGCAACGCCGACCGCACCGGCGAGGCCGAGCTCAACGACTACAACGACCGCCTCGCACGCCTGGCAGCGCACGACAGATAGCGCCGGACCGGGCCCGGAGCCGGCACCCGCCGCTAGCGCAGCTGGATGGCCAGGGCGCCGTCGGGCTGGATCGTGACGGAGAGGGCCACCGAGAACGGGACATCCTCATCGCGGGTGCTCAGATCGCCGTCGTACAGGGACTGCACGTCGACCACGATGTGAGCCTGGCCACCGGTGCTGGGCATGTCGAAGGCCGTCTCGCCGGCGGTGAGTACGACCTCCGGGTACTGCGCGATCGACCATGCCGGGGCGGACTTGACCCTGTTGTCGATCTCGATGCCGAAGGGGCAGTTCGACGGTTGCAGCACCTGCTGGGTGGCGCACTCGTCGAGGAACTCATTGAGCTTGGTCTGCACCTGGCCGGTGAAGGTCGTGTTGGGCGCCGCGTCCACCGTGACGTCGGCGGCACCGGAGGCCACGACGGGCACACTCTGCACGGGCGCGGTCAGCAACGTCGAATCGTGGGAGATGTCGTAGACCGCAGGAGCGAAGGCCAAGTACGCACCCCGGTTCGAGAACGTGATCGGTGCGTCGGCCGCGGCATGGGCTCGGGTATCGAGGGTGAGTCCATTCACCGAGAAGTCGGCCTCGTGCAGCACCGTCACCTGCAGCACCGCCAGGGGACTCGCGGCGAAGCCCCAGGTGCTGAACAGGCCGGCAACGGTGCCGAGGCGTTCCACGGTGAACTCCATCGAGGTCTCGGTGCCGTCCAGGCGGAAGTCGAACACCACGGTGTGCTGGCTCTTCTGGCCCACCTCGCTGTCCGCGGAGCTGGCCGTGTCGCTGACGAATTCGATGTCGGTGATCGAGCCCAGCACCGACGGACGTAGCAGAGTGCGCGGCAGGTCTTGGGGGAGACCGGCCGCTTCGAGGTCGGCATCCGTCGGTTCGGCGCCGGGAAGTGCCAGCGCGGTGTCGGTGTTGTGCGTGGCCAGCGCGTCGAGGTACTGCCGCACGAACCCGCCGGCGCTGTACAGATCGCGGTTGAGAGCGCCGATGGTGGCGACCAGGGCGGCGCCGAGCAGGGCGCAGATAACGCAGACCGCAAGCGTGGCACGCAGATAGCGCGCCCGCCGCTCCCCGTTACCGACCCCGTAGCTCACCTCCACATCCTACGGGGACCACCTCCAAGCTCGGTGCGGCTGCGCCGCCTGATGCGGGCCGGGCTGACCGGTGCACCGGGCCGAGCTCGGTGAGTTATCCACCGGCATGCCGGGGCGCGGGTTGTGGGCCCGGCCGGACGGTTACAGTGGAAGGGAAACGCGATGCTCCTCGTGCCTTCGCGCCGCATCGCCCCGCATCCCACCGAAAGTTCCCTGTGACCGCGCTTCCCCCCGAAATTCCGCTTTCGCGCGAGCAGGCCGAGGTGTTTGCCGCCATTGAGGGCACCAAGCAGAACGTCTTCGTCACCGGTCGGGCCGGAACCGGTAAGTCCACGCTGCTCAACCACCTCTCCTGGAATACCAGTAAGCAGATCGTCATCGCGGCGCCGACCGGCGTCGCCGCCCTGAACGTGGGCGGTCAGACCCTGCACTCGTTGTTCCGGCTGCCGATCGGCGTCATCGCCGATCACGCGATCGACCAGAACGATCAACTGCGCAAGCTGCTCAACACGATCGACACCGTGGTCATCGACGAGGTCTCCATGGTCAACGCCGACCTGATGGACGCCATCGACCGCAGCCTCCGTCAGGCCAGGCAACGCCCGCACGATACCTTCGGCGGCGTGCAGATCGTGCTCTTCGGCGACCCGTACCAGCTCGCTCCGGTGCCGGGGGACCCCGAGGAACGTGCCTACTTCGCCGACACCTACCGCTCGATGTGGTTCTTCGACGCGAAGGTGTGGCAGAGCGCCGAGCTGAAGATCTTCGAACTCACCGAGATCCACCGCCAGCACGACGCCGGCTTCAAGACGATGCTCAATGCGGTGCGCTATGGCCAGGTGACGCCCGAGATCGGTGGGGCACTCAACGGTGCGGGTGCCCGCACCCCGCCGAGCGAGGGAGTCATCACGCTGGCCACCCGCAATGACGCGGTCAATCGCATCAACGCTGCCGCGCTCAAGCGGCTGTCCGGCAAGTCCCTCTCGGCCAAAGCCGAGGTCACCGGCGACTTCGGTGGACGCACCTACCCGGCCGACGAGGTTCTCGAACTCAAGGTCGGTGCCCAGGTGATGTTCCTCCGCAACGACAACCCGCTCGACGGGGGTCCGCGCTGGGTGAACGGCACCATCGGCACCGTGACACGGGTCGACTCCACCGTGTACGTCGACATCGACGGCACCACCCACGAGGTGGAGCCCACGGTGTGGGAGAAGTTCAAGTACACCTACAACGCGGCGACGAAGAAGCTCAGCAAGGATGTCGTGGCCGAGTTCACCCAGTTCCCGCTGCGGTTGGCCTGGGCGGTCACGATCCACAAGTCGCAGGGCGCCACCTACGAGCGGGCGATCGTCGACCTCGGCACCCGGGTGTTCAGCCCCGGCCAGACCTATGTGGCGCTGAGCCGGCTGACCAGCCTGAACGGCCTCTACCTCACCCGGCCGTTGCGCCCGAGCGACATCATCGTCGACGAGAACGTGCTCCGTTTCATGGAGGGCCTGCGCGTCACCCCCGCCGTCGAGGGCGCCTGACCCCCTCCCGGACAACCCATCGATTCGGCCCAACCATATGAAGGCCACGGGTGCTCACTGCGTGGCTGGGTTCTTGCTGGGCATTTCGATGAGTGTTTGGCCGGGGTCGATGGTTGCCGGTGGTCGTAGCCAGTATTGGTCCTGGTGTTCGAGGATTTGCCAGCCTCGGGTGTGTAGTAGTCGGTGGTGGGGGTTGCAGAGCAGGATGCCGAGCCGGAGGTCGGTGCTGCCGTGGTCACGGGCCCAGTGTTGGATGTGGTGGGCTTCGGTGAGGGTGGGTGGTTTGTCGCAGTCGCCCCATCGGCAGCCGCCGTCTCGGGCGGCTAGGGCGATGCGTTGTGCGGGGGTGAAGAGGCGTTCTTCGCGGCCGACGTCGAGGGGTTGGCCGGTGGGGTCACGGAATGAGCGCGGGCTAGAAGACCACCGGACTCGCTGCGAAGGCGCCGGTTCGCGCGAGCTGGATGGCGGGGTCTGCGCAGCCGTCGATGGGGTTGGGGGTGGCGACCCGGCTGCTCTGGTCGGTGTTTGGCGGCGTCACGGCGAGCTCGGTGACCGGGATGAGTGGGCAGCCGTACACTCCGGCCCGGGTGAGGTGCAGCAGGCTGAACGCCGAATCGCCCGGCTGCAGCAGCACGGCGGATGGCGCCGTACGCGGTTCCAGGCCCGAAGCGGCACCAATGGGCTGACCGGTGTCTGCGGACACTAACTGCACGCGGGGATATCCAGTGGCGGTGCAGGCGACGGCGCCGGAGTTGGTCACGGAGAGGTCCCAGAAGAAGCTGCCCGCGCCGCTGTCGCCCGGGCGTTCCTGCAGGGCGAAAGACAGCCTGTCGGTGGTGCACGCGGATGGGGCACCCGGTTCACCCGGTGACCCCGGCGAACCGGGACCGCCGGTCGGCTCGGGTGAGGGGACGCTCGACGGCGTGGGCGTGGGCGTGGGCGTGGGCGTGGGCACCGGGGCTGCGGAGGGGAGGGCGGTGGGGGTGTCCGTCGGGTCAAGGGTGGGGATCAGCGGTACTCCGCAGGCGGTCAGCGTCACCGCGGCGCCGACCGTTACGAGAAGCACTGTGCCGAGTCGTCGGGCCGTGAAGCCGCGCGAGCGACCCGTCCCTACGCGGATCATGCGCCCAGTATTGCACCGACTGGGCTTCTCGGCGCCGCGGGCGCGACGGGCGCGCGCCCTGGGTACACTCCCGGCAATGGGCTCTTCCGGCATTCCCCGCGGGGGTGGAATGCAGGGGGCACGGGATGGGCAGCGGGTCGTCATGACAGGTCAGAAGGCACGACAGCGGGGAGGACTTCCGCGGAGCCGAACCGGCACCGTGAGCCGGCTGAGCCGGCTGAGTGGACTGAGCCGGCTGAGTGGAATGAGCCGGCTGAACGCGCTGGGCCGGCGGCACCGGCGGCACCGGCGGCGCCGGCGGCGGCCGGGGGTGGCCGCGGTGGCACTCCTGACGGTGACCCTGGTGCTTCCCCTGCCGGGTTGCGTGGATGCGGCGGCACTGTTTCCCATCGGCCCGGACACGGCGTCGGGCGCACTGGCCACCGAGACCGTCGCTTCGCTCGACGCCGCACTGGTCGAGGGAATGGACCTGGCCGGCGCGACCGGCGCTATCGCCGGCGTGTGGGCGCCGTGGGCGGGGCAGTGGCTGGCGAGCCCGGGTGCCGAGGGCTCCGGCATCGACCCCACCACCGGCCGTCCGGCCGGCGGCGGGGCGCTCACCACCGACATGCGATTTCGCATCGGCACCCTGACGGGCGCGATGACCTGCACGGTGTTGCTCCGACTCGTGGATGAGAAGCGCGTGGGCCTGGACGACCCCGTGTCGTCATACCTGACCCGCCTGCCCGGGGTGCAGGGCATCACCCTGCGTCAGCTGTGCCAGCACACCGCCGGCCTCGGCCAGCCGAACCTCGAGCCGCAGTTCGTCAACAATCCCACCCGACAGTGGCCGCCCCTCGAACTCGTCTCCGGCGGGCTCGGATCCACCAGGACCGGACAGCCCGGTCGGGTGTGGAACCCTTCCGACGCCGGCGTGCAACTTCTCGGGATGGCGCTGGAAGAGGCGACGGGCGACAGCTGGCCGGAACTCTACCGGCGGTACGTGTTCGAGCCGTTGGGGCTGCGCGACACGTCGTATCCCAATCCGCAGGACTTCGACCTGCCCGGCGACCACCCGCGGGGATGGGCCGCCGCTCTCGACACCGAAGGCACCCCGGACTGCACGCGTCCGGTCGATGTCACGCAGCTGTCCAACTCCATGAGCGGGGTGGCCGGCGGGGCCGTGTCCACCCTGGCTGATCTCAAGACCTGGTCGCAGGCGCTGGCCACCGGAGGATTGCTCTCCCCAGACGCAGCGGAACAGCAGTGGCGGAGCGTGCGGGAAGAGGGCGCCCCCCAGTGGCGGCGATACGGGCTGGGGGCGGAGCAGCTGGGCCCGATGCGCGGCGGCGGCGGCGCGATCCCCGGTTTCCTGTCGGCGACGCTCTCCGACCCGGAGAGCGGCCTGACCGTGGTGGTGATGGTCAACGATTCCAGCGCGGGTGCGGAGTTAGCCCTGGCCCTGGCGCAGCGCCTGGCGGCGATCGCAGCGGAGATGCCCGTATCGGAGGGGCAATCGGATGCGGGGCTTGAGCTGCCCTGGACGGCGGAGGAAGCGACGGCCCAGATGCGCGTGAACGCGGTCTGTCCGACCGGCACAACCGGGATTCCGGCGGCGCCGGTCGGGTGACCGGTAGGAGCCTACTTCTTGAACGCGTCCTTGACGTTCTCGCCGGCCTGCTTGAGGTTGGCGCCGGCCTGGTCTGACCGGCCCTCCGCGACCTTGGAGTCGTCGTTGGTGACCTTTCCGAGGGTTTCCTTGGCCTTGCCCTTGAGGTCCTGGGCGGTGTTCTCGGCCTTGTCTGATGCACTCATCGTGTTCTCTCTTTCTCTTGGGGGTGGTTCGGGATGGTCGGCTTGGTTGTTGGGTCGGTCACAGGTCCATGCGGCGGATCATGACCGTGGGCAGCAGGGTCGGGCGCAACGAGTCGTAGGTGATGGCCTCAACCTCGGGTCGTTCCTGACGCTCGGGCAGCAGCGCCGCCAGCACGAGCACAGTGCCAACGCCCGCCACCAGGATCACCATGACCGGTGTGCTCAGGTTCACCTGGCCCAGGTAGCGCAGGACATCGCCGGGGGCAGCGATCAGCGCGGGCCGGTCGAGCAGCGCGAGGACGAGTTCGGCGCCGAAGTAGAGGCATCCGGCGATGATGACCGAAGCCAGCGCGATGGCAACGACCGACCATGACGAGGGGATCTCCCGGCGCGGCTGCTGAGTGTACGTGGACCGGGTGGCCCGGCCCGCCGGGTGACGCAGCTGCAGTGCCGCAACGGCCTGGCGCGCTGCGAGCGTGCCGGGGGCCGAGGAGGGGATCGTGCGGGTCATGGCGTGGTGTTCCTTTGTGGTGTCGTGCGGAGGGAGGGAGGTCAGTCCACCGGTGTGGGCGGTCGACTGCCGGCGCCGGTGAGGCGCACGGTCACCCCGGCGATGTCCGCCCCGGTGAGGGTGGCCACGGTGCCGCGGATGTCGTGCTGCGCGCGTTCGGTCCGGTCGAGGGCATCGTCGACCGACGTATCCGTCTCGCCCCGGTCGAGCGGCAGCAGGCGGAGAGGGGTGCGCACGGTGAGGTCCAGGCGGCCGGCCGCGTCGGCCACGTCGACCTTGACCTGGCTGGGCTGCACGGCGAGGGCGTCGGCGGCCACGGCCGAGACCAGTCTGGTCATCGCGCGCGCGGTGATGCGGTTTGCGCCGTGCGGGGTGACGGTCACGCTCGAACCGCTCATGGCTGCGAAACCTCGTCGGTCTCGTCGGCTTCGTCAGGCAGGTGCACGTCGTTGATGGTGACGTTGACCTCGGTGACGTCCAGGCCCACGAGAGTCTCGATGGCGTCGATGATCGCGGTCCGGGCATCGTCGGCGACCTGCTGCAGCGGCAGCGGGTACTCCGCCACGATGCTCAGGTCGACGGCGACGTGCGGCCCGTTGACCTTGACGCTCACGCCCTGGCTGCGGTCGGTGCTGCCGATCGCATCGCGGATGGCACCGAGGGCGCGAGCGGCGCCGCCGCCGAGGGCGTGCACACCGGTGACCTCGCGGACGGCGAGGCCGGCGATCTTGGCGACAACGGCATCGTTGATGACGGTGCTGCCGCGCGATGTGCCGGCGGGCAGATCGGTGCGGACCGAACCGATATCGGGGGTGAGGCTGGTCATGAGGCGGGCTCCTGTGCTCGTCGACCGCGCTGGCGCGGAACTGCTGTGACAATAAAGCTGGATGGTGAGATAGTCACTATGCTGCACGAAGAGTGCGGTGGGCGATTTTTCTCTTGCCGATTCTCATTGATACTGTTCAGACGCATCTCACGGCCGGTTCGTCACGAAATCCGTCGGCGAGATTGGTCTTGAGTAGAGAGAGGTCTCCGGTGGCAGGTACGGGGTCGATGGAGCGTGCGCCCCTCGGCGACGCCGCAGACTCGATACTCGCCGCCCGTGCCGCGGATGGCGACCTGCGCGCCTTCGAGGTGCTCGTCCGCCGCCACGGGCCGCTGATGCGCGCCTATGCCACTCGCATTCTGGGCTCCAACAGCGATTCCGACGATGTGGTTCAGGAGACCTTCATCACCGCCTGGGAACGTCTGCCCGAGTTGCAGGACCCCGCCGCCACGAAGGCCTGGCTCATGAGAATCACCAGCCGCAAGGCGATCGACCGCATCCGTGCGCGTAAGCAGGACCAGCCCCTGGGTGAGTGGGATGCGCCGGCACCGGAGTCGGAATCTCCCCACCAGAGGGCCGAAGCGGCATCGCAGCGCGAGCGGCTCACGCGTGCACTCGGTACTCTGAGCGAAGCGCAGCGGCAGTGTTGGACGCTGCGGGAGATTGGCGGGCACAGTTACGCCGAGATCGCCGAGGAACTTGATTTGCCTCCGTCGACGGTTCGCGGTCTCCTGGCCAGGGCCAGGCAGAAGCTGATGCAGGAGATGGAGGAATGGCGATGACACCACGTCACGACGACGACGCCGACAAAGACCTCCTCGAGCAGCTCAGCGAAATCATGGACCGCGGCGAGTCCCCGACGGACGATTTCCTGAACAAGGCGCCGGAAAACCGGATCGCCTTCGACGCGCTCACCCGATTCCGGGCGATGGCCAAGAACATCCTCGACGACGACGTCGCGTCCGAGCCCGAACGCGACGACAGCTGGGTCACCGGCATCCTCAGCAACATCCACCGGGAGGCCAGGGCGGGACGCTCGATCCCGGTCTCGCACTCCTCACCCAAGGCCGACCTGAGCCTGACCGAAGGCGCCGTCAGGGGCCTGATCCGTTCGGCCGGCGACGCCGTCGCCGGCACCTTCATCGGTCGCTGCCGTCTGGAGGGCGACGTGGCGACCCCCGGCAGCCCGGTCACGGTGAACGTCGAGGCGAGCATGTTCTGGGGCGAGCGGATGCCGCAGACCGCGCAGCAGCTGCGGGAGGCCATCACGACGTCCCTGCTGCACCACACCGAGCTGAACATCGTCGCGGTGAACGTCACCATCACCGACGTGCACCTGCGCCGGAATCCGAAGGACGAGGACCGCTCGGCCCCGAACGGCTAGGGGAGCCGGCGGGTTTCGATCAGCGTGCGGTACCAGAGGGCGCTGTCCTTGAGGGTGCGCTCCTGGGTCTCGTAGTCCACCCGAACGATACCGAATCGCTTCGAGAACCCGTAGGCCCACTCGAAGTTATCCATCAGCGACCAGACGAAGTAGCCGCGCAGGTCGACGCCGTTCTGGATGGCACGATGCGCCGCCGTGAAGTGCCGACGCAGGTAGTCCACCCGGTTGTCGTCGTGCACCGCTGCCACGCCCTGGTCGTCGATCGTGACGACATCCTCGAACGCCGCCCCGTTCTCGGTGACCATCAGCGGCAGGCCGGGGAACTCGTCCCGCATCGCCTCGAGGAGTTGCAGAAGCCCGCTGGGTTCGATGTTCCAGTCCATTTCGGTGAACGGGCCGGGCTGGTCGAGCCGGGGAATGTCGTCGGTGCCGGGGAAGGCCGAAGCGCGCGAGGCGGCTCCCGCCGCCGAGTCTGCCGCGTGGGCCGCTCCCGCGGCCGGCCCCACCAGGGTGGTGTTGTAGTAGTTGATGCCCAGCACGTCGATCGGCTGGTGGATGAGCTCCTCGTCGCCGGGCCGCACGAACGCCCAGTCGGTGATGGCGGCGGTGTCCTCGATCAGGTCGGCGGGATAGGCGCCGTGCAGCATCGGACCAGTGAAGATCCGGTTGCCCACGGCCTCGATGCGCCGCACCGAGTCGGCGTCCCCGCGGATCACGTGCAGATTGTGGGTGACCGAGATCTGCGCGGTCGCGGGCACGACCTCCCGCAGCGCACTCACACCGAGCCCGTGGGCCAGGTTGAGGTGGTGCGCGGCGGTCAGGGCGGCGGCGTTGTCCTGCCGGCCAGGTGCGTGCTCGCCGGAGCCGTGGCCGAGGAAGGCGGAGCACCACGGTTCGTTGAGGGTGGTCCACACCGGCACCCGGTCGCCGAGTGCCGCGCCGATGAGCCGCGCGTAGTCCGCGAACGCGTATGCGGTGTCGCGGTTGGTCCAGCCGCCCTCGTCTTCCAGAGCCTGCGGCAGGTCCCAGTGGTACAGGGTGACCACCGGGGTCACGCCGCGCTTGATGAGTCCGTCGACGAGTCGTTCGTAGAAGTGAAGGCCGGCCGCGTTCACGGGTCCGCGCCCGGTCGGCTGGATGCGCGGCCAGGCGATCGAGAACCTGTATGCGTCCAGGCCCAGGCTCATGATCAGGTCCAGGTCGGCTTCGAGCCGGTGGTAATGATCGTCGGCCACATCGCCGGTGTCGCCGTTCTGCACCGCGCCCGGAGTGTGCGAGAAGGTGTCCCAGATCGAGGGGCCGCGGCCGTCTTCGTCGACGGCACCCTCGATCTGATACGAGGCCGTCGCGGAACCGAAGACGAAGGAATCGGGGAACTGCAGGCCGCTGTCGCGGAAGTCGGGGGAGCCGTCGATCATGGTGCGAGTGTTACCGATTCTGTTGGCGGAACGTATGACGTGGGTCGTGCCGGGTTGCGGCTGTGGGGCGCCGGGAACGGCGCGGCAGGTCAGGCGGCAGGTCAGTCTGCCGGACCGCCGGACGCTGTGTCGTCCTCGGTCGGGGAACTGTCGTCGCTCTGCGATCCGTCCGCGAGCTTCTCGGTGCGTTCGGTCTCTTCGCTGCTGACCTCCGTGGAGCCGTCGGGGATCTTCGGGTTCTTCGTGTTGTCGGTAGTCATCCCACCACTATAGGCAGCGACGATGACACCTGGGCGGGCCGGTGACCCGGCGTCGCCGTATCCGCCCGACCTCTCGTCCGCCTCTAGGGTGGGAGCATGGCGGGGATCGTGCAGCGGCTGGAACACCGCCAGGTGGCGCTGTACCTGGCCGCGATAGCGCTCGGCGCCCTGGTCGGCTGGCTGGCCCCCGGCACGGCCCCCATGCTCTCGGTCGCCATCACCCCGCTGCTCGGGCTGCTGCTGTTCGCCACCTTCCTGGGTGTGCCGCTCGTGAGCGTCGGGCGATCGTTCCTGGACCTCCGCTTTGTGGGTGCCGTCCTCACGGTCAACTTCGTGATCGTACCCGTGGTGGTCTTCGGCCTCAGCCGGTTCGTCGCCGCCGACCGGGCCCTGCTCCTGGGGGTGCTGCTGGTGCTGCTCACCCCGTGCGTGGACTATGTGATCGTGTTCACCGGGCTGGCCGGTGGGGCCCGCGACAAGCTGTTGGCCGCCACGCCGTTGCTGATGCTGCTGCAGATCGTGCTGTTGCCGGTCTACCTGACGCTGTTCGCCGGGCCTGCCGCGGTGGCGCTGATCGAGGTGGGCCCGTTCGTCGAGGCGTTCCTGGCCCTGATCGTGCTGCCCCTCGCCGCCGCGGCGGCGGTGCAGTTCGGTGCCCGCAGGCGACGGGTGGCCGGGGCGGCCCGCGCCATCGTGACCCTCCTGCAGGCGCTCATGGAGCCGCTGATGATGGCCACCCTCGCGGTGGTCGTCGGGTCGCAGCTGGCAGCAGTGGGGGCCCAGGCCGCGGCGTTGCTCACCCTCGTCCCGCTCTACGTCGCCTTCCTGGTCATCCTGGTCGGGGTCGGTCTGGTCGCCGCCCGGCTCGCCGGCCTCGACGTGCCGGCCTCCCGCGCCCTGATCTTCAGCGGCGCCACCCGCAACTCGCTGGTGGTACTGCCGTTGGCCCTCGCCCTGCCGGCCTCCCTGGCCCTGGCGCCGCTGGCCGTGGTGACGCAGACTCTGGTCGAGCTGGTCGGCATGGTGATCCTGGTGGGGTTGGTGCCGCGACTGGTTCCGGGTTCCCCGTCGGGTGCTGACCGCTCGTAGTCTGTGTCGTTCTGTGACGGCACCGGCGTGACAGCCCAAAATCGCGAACCTACACTCGAGGCAACGAACGCCGATCGTGAAGGAGGCTCAATGATCACGCAACCGCTGCACATCCTGCAGTGCAACAGCACGGGTGGCGATGGCTGCGTCAACCACGGAGCCGGCCACGCGACCCAACCCATCCACGTGAGGGTCGCCGAGGCCACCCCGAGCAAGTGGGCCGACGGCATCGTGCTGCGTGCGACGTCCGACGGGTGGATCGGGATCGCCCTGTTCGGACCCGGCGACACCGCCGCCGACAGCGACACCGCCACGGTGTGGGTCTGGAACCACGCCGACCTGACGGCGCACCTCAGCGCCGGAGCGCCGGTGGCGTTGCACTCCGTCTACAACGTGCTCGCGAGCGGCCGCAGCCGTGTCAGCGTCGTGCGGCTCTAGTCAGCCCTCCCGGCACTCAACCCTCCAAGCGGCCCACTCGCAGCGGTCGGTTCGGCCACGGGTCAGCTCGTGGGCATCATCCCGGTCATGGCGTCCATCATCTTCTGGCAGGCCATCGCGCACTGACGGCACGCCTCGGCGCACATCCGAGCGTCCTCGCTCATGCCGGCGTGCTTCATACACTCCTCGGCGCAGGCGGTCGCCATCGTCATGGTGGCCGTGTGCATGGCCATCATGCCCTCCATGTGCATCCCGTTCGGGCGCAGCATCGCACGCATCATGGTGCCTGCCAGGTCGGCCATGGTGGCGCACAGGCTTCGCCCCGTCGCCATACCCTCACCCATCATCGAGTCCGCGCACATCGTGCAGGCCTGCTCGCAGGCTGAGCACGCCTCGATGCATTCCTGCATCAGCATCATGTCCATCCCCTGCATGGGCATGTCCTTCATGTGCATTTCCATCATCTGCATGGTCGTGTTCGTCATCGTCACACCATTCCTTCGCGGGAGACCGGGCCCGGGCCCATCCCGATGCCGTCAGCGGTGCCCGCCACGGCCGATGCTACGCCGCGGGCGCCGCGAAGTCAGGAGAAATGCACTGCGCGAGCATCCGTAAAATAAGCGCATGGTGGGAATGCAGGACCGAGTCATCCTCGACGTCACCGTTCAGGAATGGGAGGCCTACCTGGCCGGCGAGCCCGATGACGGCGGCGTGCGCCTGAAGCTGCGTAAGAAGAACTCGAAAGCTTCGGGAATGACCTGGTCGGAGGCCCTGGACGTGGCGCTCTGCTACGGCTGGATCGACGGTCAGACCAACCGGCTCGATGACGACTACACTCTCACCGGCTTCTCACCGCGACGCAAGAACAGCCCGTGGTCGCAGATCAACCGGGAGCACGTGGCGCGGCTCATCGACGAGGGGCGGATGCGGCCGGCCGGGATCGCGGAGATCGAGCGGGCTCAGGCGGATGGCCGGTGGGACGCCGCCTACCGGCAACGGGATGCCGTCGCCCCGCCGGACCTGCAGGCGGCCCTGGACGCCGACCCGGCGGCGGCCGCGTACCTGGCCTCGCTGACGAAGGTGGACCGGTTCAGGATCTACTTCCGGCTGGCCAACATCAAAACCCCCGCGGTGCGGGCCGCACGTATCCGGGACGTGGTCGAGAAGGCCGCCCGCGGCGAACAGCACTACCGCTGACGGCGAGTTGCCCGCGGGTGGCTACGCCGTCCCGCCGGGCACGAGCAGGCCCGACTCGTAGGCGACGATCACCAGCTGGGCACGGTCGTGCGCGCCGAGCTTGGTCATCATGCGGTTCACGTGGGTCTTGGCGGTGTGCGGGGAGATCACCAGCTCCTCGGCGATCGCGCTGTTGGCGTGGCCGCGGCCCACGAGCAGCAGGATCTCCCGCTCCCGCTCGGTGAGCAGTGCCAGTGCCGGCGGAACCGAGAGCGCGGCCGGCTCGACGGGCGCCGTGTACCTGTCGATCAGGGCCTTCGTGGCGCGCGGCGAGAGCAGGGCGTCGCCGCCGTGCACCGTGCGGATGGCGTTCATTAGGTCGGGCGCCTCGGTTCCCTTGCCGACGAATCCGCTGGCGCCCGCGCGCAGGGCCTGCAGCACGTACTCGTCTTCCTCGAAGGTGGTGAGCACGATGATGCGGGTGCCGGCCAGCTCTGGGTCGGCGCAGATCGCCGCGGTCGCCTGGATGCCGTCCATCACGGGCATCCGGATGTCCATCAGCACGATGTCCGGGCGCAGCGCCCGCACCAGATCCACGGCTTCGCGCCCGTTGCCGGCCTGCCCGGCCACGCTGAAGCCGGGCTCGTGCGACACGAGCTCGGCCACGGCTGTGCGGATCAGGGACTGGTCGTCGGCGAGAACCACGGAGATCATGAGGAACCATTCGGTCGGGGGTCTGCGGGTTCTCTCGGAACAGGTGCGTCGGCGCCGGCCGGTGTCATGGTGTCGGCGGGATCGGTGGGCAGCCAGGCGGTGAACCTGAAGACCGGGCCGGGGCCCCTGGTGGCGGTGAGCCGGCCGGCCACCGACCCCACTCGTTCCCTGGCGCCGAGCAGACCGTGCCCGGCGCCGGCCGCGGTGTCCGCCGCCGCCGATCCGACGCGGGGTTGCGCGGCCACGGTATTGGTCACCGTGATCTCCAGGCCCGCCGGCCGGTAGTCCAGGTGCAGCAACGCGGTGTGGTCGGCGCCGTGTTTGTGCGCATTCGTCAGCGCCTCCTGCACCACCCGGAACGCCACCATGTCGACGGCGCCGGGGAGCGGTCTCGGGGTGCCGGCCAGCCGGTGCTCCACGCGCAGCCCGCTGCGTTCGAAGTCGATCAACAGCGGTTCCAGGTCGGCGAGCCCGGCGACGGGAGCCGACGCCAGGCCGGTGCCGCCGGCATCCGTGGCGCGCAGCACGTTGAGCAGGCTGCCGATCTCGCCGAGTACGGTGCGCGCGGCCGCACGGATGGTGGCCAGCGACGTCTCGGCGTCGTCCGGCCGGTCGGGCAGCGCCTGGGAGGCGACGCTGGAGTGCAGGTTGATCACCGCGATCTGGTGCGCGAGCAGGTCGTGCAGGTCGCGGGCGATGCGCAGGCGCTCCTCCGCCACCCGGCGCAGGGCCTCGGACTCCTTGGTCTCCTCGGCACGGCGGGCCCGCTCGGTGATGCCCCGGATATAGGCGGCGTGCGACCGGTTTGCATCGCCGGCGGCGGTGGCGAACCCCACGAACGCCGCCAGCTGCAGCATCGCGCGGGCGTCGTGCCAGGACGAGTCGAGGAAGGCGAGGGTGGCGGCGGCCAGGAGCACCACGGTGCAGCCGGAGAAGAGCAGCGAGGTGCGCCGGGGCATCCGCGCGGCCACGGAGAACACCCCGACCAGAACGGCCAGCAGATACGACACGATCGGCCCATCCACCGCCAGGCCGAGCACGCAGGCCACCACGGCCACGGAGGCGCCGACCAGCGGTGCTCGCCGGCGCAACAACATCGACCCGGCCGAGGCAGCCACCAGCACAGCGGCGGCGGGGCTCGAGAACACGGTGCCGCTGAAGTCGGTGCCCGCGAAACCGGGGCCGAGTACGAGCAGAACCGCGAGCAGGTCGCGCAGCCAGAACGGCAGCCGCGACAACGGCGAAAAGGTGCCAGGGGCCGGATCGGCACTGCCGCGGCGGGGGAGCGGCAGGCCGGGGCCGGTCTCGGATGCACGCGTGCGCTGGCTCGGCATACTGTTCCTCCCGCCCGCGGATCGGGTCAGACCCATTCTGTCAATCGATCCGGGCGGAGGCAGCCCGCTGGCGCGGGTGCCCGGCGTACTGCGTTGGTGGTACGCCGGGGCCGGCACCGGCAGAAACCGTGTCAGCGGCGGTACCGGCAGGTTCCTACGGCCGGAGGACGCCGGGGCCTGGACACGTCCGGGAGACTGGAGTCGTGTCGTTGGGCCGGTCGCGAAGTGGCCGGTTGAACGGCACGCCAACCCCCGCTGCCCGCCGACGCGCAGCCCGCACAACACAGCGGCACCCGCCGCATCCACAGGAGAGCCCAGCCATGACCGTGCCCATTCTCGCCGCCCGCGACATACACAAGTCGTATGGCCGCGGCGCCACCCGGTTCGACGCCCTCAAGGGGGTCTCGCTCGACATCCACCAGGGCGAGTCCATCGCCATCGTCGGTAAGAGCGGGTCGGGCAAGTCCACCCTGATGCACCTGCTGGCGCTGCTCGACAACCCCAGCTCCGGTGCTGTCGAGCTCAGCGGCCGCGATGCCAGCGCGCTGAGCGGCAAGGTCGTCAACCAGACCCGCAACGAGACCTTCGGTTTTGTGTTCCAGCAGTTCTTCCTCACCCCCAACACCAGCGTGCTCGACAACGTGACACTGCCGCTGCAGATCGCCGGCATCGGCGGCGCCGAACGCAAACGCCGCGGGATGGCGGCCCTGGAGCAGCTGGAACTGGCCGACAAGGCCAAGAACAAGGCCACCGACCTCTCCGGCGGCCAGAAGCAGCGGGTGGTGATCGCCCGGGCGCTGGTGAACAATCCCAGCGTGATCTTCGCCGACGAACCCACCGGCAACCTCGACTCCGCCACCGGCAAGGTCGTGGAGGACATCCTGTTCTCGCTGCAGAAGGACAACGGCATCACCCTGATCATCGTGACCCACGACGAAGACCTCGCGGCGCGTTGCGACCGTCGGGTGTACATCCGCGACGGCCTCATCGTCGATAGCCTGCACGCGGTGCCCGCCACCCCGGCCTCGGCCACGAGCACCGGGGAGGTGCGCGCATGAACGCCTTCGACCTGATCCGCTCGGCCGTCAGGAACAGCCTGCGCAGCAAGACCCGCACCACCCTCACGGTGCTCTCGATCTTCATCGGCGCGTTCACCCTCACTCTCACCAGCGGGGTCGGCACGGGAATCAACCAGTACATCGACACCACTGTCGCCTCGATCGGCGCCGACGACGTCATCACGGTCACCAAGGCGGCCGAAGACAGCACGGATGGTCCGGTCGAGTACGATCCCTCCGCGGTCGCCATCGATTCCCCGAACTCGCCACCCGGCGCTCCGGGATCCAGCCTGATCGCGCTCACCTCCGACGACCTCGACACGATCGGCGCCGTTGACGGCGTCCTCTCCGTCCAGCCGCAGCTGAGCGTGAGGCCCGACTTCGTCCAGGTGGCCGACGGCACCGCCTACGAGGCCAACGTGGGGAGCTTCATCCCCGGCATGGCGCTGGACCTCGCCGCGGGCGCAGAACCCGACGCGGAAAGCAGCGACTACCAGGTCGCCATCCCGGTCTCGTTCGTCGCGCCCCTGGGCTTCGCGGATGACGCCGACGCCCTGGGCGCCACGCTCACCCTGGCCATCACCGACGTCGCGGGAACCCAGTCCGAGCTGACCGCCACCATCGTCGGCGTCTCAGAGGAAGGCCTGACGGGCTCGACGGCGTTCACGGCCAACGAGGTGCTCACCGAGGCGCTCTACGACGCCCAGAGTGTTGGCCTGTCCGAGACCAGTAAGGACAGCTACGCGCAGGCCGTCGTCCGGTTCGATCCGACCGGTAGCGAGGCCGACCTGGCCACGCTCAAGGCCGACCTGACCGACCTGGGCTACACCGGCACCACGGTGGAAGACCAGATCGGCTCCTTCAAGGCCGTCATCGACGGCATCGTGCTGGTGCTCAACGCCTTCGCCGTGATCGCCCTGCTGGCCGCCGGCTTCGGCATCGTCAACACGCTGCTGATGAGCGTGCAGGAGCGCACCCGGGAGATCGGCCTGATGAAGGCCATGGGCCTGGGCGGCGGCAAGATCTTCGGCCTGTTCAGCCTGGAGGCCGTGTTCATCGGCCTGATGGGCAGCGCGCTCGGTGTCGCCGTGGGCATGCTGGCCGGCACCGGCGCCAACGCGCTGCTGGCCGACACCCTGCTGGCCGACCTGCCCGGGCTCACTCTGGTGGCGTTCGACCCGGCGGCGCTCGCCACGATCGTCCTGGTGGTCATGGGCCTGGCGTTCCTGGCCGGCACCATCCCGGCGCTCCGTGCCGCTCGTCAGGACCCCATCGAGTCGCTCCGCTACGAGTAGCCGCGTAGCCGGCAGCGCTCGGGGCCCGCATCCGCTCACGCGGGTGCGGGCCCTTGCGCGCGCGCCGGCCACGCGCTGAGATGGCCGGTATGAAGGTGACGAGCGTAACCGTAGGCCTGCCCGTTCGCGATCTGCCGGCCGCCGAGCGTTGGTACCGGCGGGTGTTCGAGGTGTCCACTCC
The DNA here is from genome assembly GCF_004403385.1 of Cryobacterium sp. TMT4-31. Taxonomy (NCBI): domain Bacteria; kingdom Bacillati; phylum Actinomycetota; class Actinomycetes; order Micrococcales; family Microbacteriaceae; genus Cryobacterium; species Cryobacterium sp. TMT4-31. The sequence continues at coordinate 33,580 of NZ_SOGI01000036.1, read as the reverse complement.
CTCGGTGGAACCGGCCCCAGGGGTGATCGAATTTGTGGTCGGTCCCATCGACCTGCAACTCAGCGAGGAGCCGCCGAAGCGCACGGGCGCCCAGGTCACCCTGCGGCTGGGCGTGCCAGACGCCTCCGCCGAGTACGAACGCCTCACCGGGCTGGGCGTGATTCTCGGCACTCTCGAGCACGTGCCGGGGGCCGTGGACTACTTCGACTTCACCGATCCGGACGGCAACGCGCGCAGCATGTACTCCCTGAACGCCTGACCCGGCCGGCGCCGGCCCGTCGGCGTCAGTCGGCCGGGGTGCGGTCGGGTTCGCCCTGCTGGTAGGCATCCGGGATGCCGTCACCGTCGGCATCCACCGCGTCGGCCTGTTCGATGCGGCGGTAGAGGCGATTGCGGGCGCGCAGGATCACCGAGGCGAGCAGGGCGGCGGTGATCGACGCCACGAGGATACCTACCTTGGCGTGGTCGTTGGTGAGAGAGCCGGCACCGAAGCTCAGGTCGGCGATGAGCAGCGACACCGTGAAGCCGATGCCCGCCAGAACCGCCACGCCGATCAGGTCGATCCAGCGGAGCGCCGGATCGAGCTTCACCGGGGTGAGCCTGGTCATCAGCCAGGTGGTGCCCACGATGCCCACGGGCTTGCCGAGCACGAGGCCCACGATGATGCCGATCGCGACGGGGTCGGTGAGGGCGCCCACCAGGCCGTCCCAGCCGCCCACGGTGACGCCGGCGGAGAAGAACGCGAAAACCGGCACGGCGAAACCGGCCGAGAGCGGGCGGAACCGGTGTTCGAAGGTCTCCGACAGGCCGGGCCCCTCCTCGGCGGCCACGCCCGGGCGGGTGCGGCGGTGGATGACCGGCACGGCGAAGCCGAGCAGCACACCGGCCACGGTGGCGTGGATGCCACCGGCGTGGACGAGTGCCCAGGTGGCGAAGCCCAACGGCAGCAGGATCAACCAGGCCGCCCAGGCCCGATCGGCGAAGAAGCGCCGGTACTTCTGTGCCAGGAAGGTGTACAGGGCCAGCGGGATCAGGGCGAGCAGCAGCGGGCCGACCTGCACGTCGTCGGAGTAGAACACGGCGATGATCGAGATGGCCAGCAGGTCGTCGACCACGGCCAGGGTGAGCAGGAAGATGCGCAGGGCGCTGGGCAGGTGCGAGCCCACGATGGCCAGGACCGCCACCGCGAAGGCGATGTCGGTGGCCGTGGGGATAGCCCAGCCCTGCAGGGTCTCCGGGCTGACCAGGTTGACGCCGGCATAGAACAGCGCGGGCACGGCCACGCCGCCCATCGCGGCGGCGACGGGCACGATCGCCCGGGACGGGGAGCGCAGGTCACCGGCCACGAACTCCTTCTTGAGCTCCAGGCCCACCAGGAAGAAGAAGATCGCCAGCAGCCCGTCGGCCGCCCAGGCGCCCAGGCTCAGCTCCAGGTGCCACGGCTCATAGCCGATGCGGAAATCGCGCAGGGCGAAGTAGCTGTCTGCGGCGGGCGAGTTGGCCCAGATCAACGCGACGGCGGCCGCGAAGACCAGCAGGAAACCGCCGACGGTCTCCTTGCGCAGGATCGCGCCGATGCGGAGCTTCTCGCGGTAGCTGCCGCGCGAGGGAACCGTCTGCGGGGCGGAAGGAATGGGGGTGTCGTGTGGCAAGGCACTCCAGAGGGTTTGGGGTCGGTCATGCGAATGCTGACCAGACTTCCCAGCTCACCTCAGGGTAGTTTACCGAAGTCTCCTGATCACCTCATGTAAACGCGGGGCCTCTCGAGTTCGTCCGTGTCGGCAGGGTGAGGATCTCGGCGCCGTCCTCGGTGATCGCGATCGTATGCTCGCTGTGTGCCGTGCGGCAGCCCGTCGCGCTGCGCAGGGTCCAGCCGTCGGCGTCGGTGATCAGCGCAGCCGTGTCCACCATGACCCACGGTTCCAGGGCCAGCAGCAGGCCGGGGCGCAGTCGGTAGCCGCGGCCGGGTCGCCCATCGTTCGACACGTGCGGGTCCTGGTGCATGGTCGATCCGATGCCGTGACCGCCGAATTCCAGGTTGATCGGGTAGCCCGCCGCGCTGAGGACGGAGCCGATGGCGGCGGAGATATCCCCGATCTGCGCTCCTGGCGCGGCGGCGGCGATCCCGGCGGCCAGGGCTCGTTCGGTCGCGTCGATCATCGTGACGCTCTCCGTGGGCTTCGAGTCGCCCACGAGAAAGCTGATGGCCGAGTCCGCGGCGATCCCGTTGGTGGACACGGCGAGGTCGAGAGTGAGCAGGTCCCCGTCGGCCAGGGCGTAGTCGTGGGGCAGCCCGTGCAGCACCGCGTCGTTGACTGACGTGCAGATGTAGTGGCCGAACGGCCCGCGGCCGAAGGATGGCGCGTAGTCGACGTAACAGGACGATGCGCCGGCCTCGACGATCATGGCCTGCGCCCACCTGTCGAGGTCCAGGAGGTTGGTCCCCACCGTGCTGCGGCGCTTGAGCGTGTGCAGGATGTCGGCGACCAGGGCGCCCGACTCTCGCGCTCGGGTCAGTTCGGTGGGGGTCAGGATCTCGATCATGCGGCACCTTTCACGGTAGACCAATAACTATACCGGCCATATTATCCCGGTAGAATCGGTGTCATGGTCAGATTGCCGCTCACACCCGCAGAGCTCGACCGTGGAGCGCGCCTCGGCGCCCTCCTGCGTTCGGCCAGGGGGGAGCTTTCGATGCTGCACACCGCGCTGTCTGCCGGCGTCTCGCCGGAGACCCTTCGGAAGATCGAGTCCGGCCGAATCGCGACTCCGGCGTTCCCGACCATCGCGGCGATCGCCGAGGTCCTCGGGCTCTCGCTGGATGCGGTGTGGGCGGAGATCAGCGAGCCCGGACGTGCCGCTGACAGAGTCGGCGCCGGCGCCTCCGAGCGATTGGCGTCCTGAGCCGCTAGTGCTGCTCGTCCTCGTCGACGAGCTCAAACGCGCGGTGCGCGGCCGGGGTTGCCACGGCCGCACCGATCAGGACGAGGACCACCGCCACGGCCGCGGCCGCGAGCACGAGGGGTCCGGTCGTGTCCTCGTCCGGACGCAGCGCGAGGACGGCGGCGCCGGTGAGGAACATGACCAGTCCGGCCAGGCCCACCGGGATCCGGGCGGCCCGGTGGCCGGCGATCCAGGCCGCCTCGGACATCATCAGGGCGCGCGTGCGGATGCCCGCCACCGAGTTGACCCCGAGTCGCCCGCGAGCGGCGGCCTCGCTGACCGCCGCCACCAGGATGCCGCCGAGCATGAGGACGATTCCCGAAACAATCATGCCTGGAGACTATCGGCCGGCTCGCTCCGGCGGCTCCGCCTAGGGAATGAGACGCTCGGCGCGGTACCTGGCGAACAGGTCCAGGAACGCCTGCTCGGTGTTGCGGTAACCGGTGAAGCCGGCCGCCCGGCTGCGGCCCATGTCGGCGAACACCTCCATGGTGCGACCGAGGTCGGCGTCGGTGTGCCACCAGGACGCCAGCCGGGTCAGGTCGGACTCGACGAGGCCGTGGCCGGCCACGATGCGGTCCCAGACCGGCTGGGCATCCGTCATCTGCGTCTCGAGCGGCCGCGGGGCGCCGGCGAAGCCCTCCGGCACGACGCCGAAGTGAGCGGCCAGGCGCGGCCAGAGCCAGCGCCAGCGGAAGGTGTCGCCGTTGACGATGTTGAAGGCGGTGTCCGCGGCGGCCGGGGTGGTGGCGGCCCAGACCATCTGGTCGGCGAGCAGGCCGGCGTCGGTCATGTCGGTGACGCCGTTCCACTGGGTCTCGGACCCCGGGAAGATGAACGGGCGATCCAGTTCCTTGCAGATGGCGGCGTAGACGGCCAGCGTGGAGCCCATGTTCATGGCGTTGCCGACGGCGTGGCCGATCACGGTGTGGGCGCGGTGCACCGACCAGGTGAAGCCGCGCGCCCGGGCGGCGGCCCAGAGCTCGTCCTCCTGCGCGTAGTAGAAGTTCTCCACCGACAGGCGCGGTTCGTCTTCGTGGAACGGGGTGTCGGGAACCTCGCCCTGGCCATAGGCCTCGAACGGGCCGAGGTACTGCTTGAGCCCGGTCATCAGGGCCACGTGCTGCACCGGGGCGTCAGCCAGGGCGCTGAGCAGGTCGCGCACCATGGCGGAGTTGACGACGATGTTCTCCGCCTCGGTGTCCTGTCGGAGCCACGCGGTGAAGAACACGTGGGTGGGCAAGTGTGGGGCCAGGGCGGTGCGCAGCGAGTCGACACTGCGGAGGTCGGCGCTGACCGGGATCACGCCGGGCCGCGCGGCGACGGGGGTGCGGGAGAGGGCGATGACGCTCCAGCCCTCGGCTGTGAGCAGGTCCACCAGCGCCGATCCGGCGATGCCGCTTGCGCCCGCGACGAGGGCGGTGCGACCGGGCTGGCTCGGGGTGCCGGTGGGGCCGGTGGTGTCGGGATCTGGAACGGGCAGGGCTTCGCTGGAAATAGGCATCACAGGAGGCAACGTCCCGACCGGTCGGGGAATTCCGTGCGGTGCCGTGCCGTGCCGTGCCGTGCGGTGTGGTGTGGTGCGGTGCGGCGGACGGGTCAGCTCCGGCCGGCACTTTGCCGGAGAGGGGGAGCGCGCCTACCGTGTGCGACGTCGGCCGGGGCGCCACGCGGCGCCTGCCGCGGCGTGATGTTCCTCGTTGTGCGGGCCACGCGCCGTTATGCGGGCGGCGCGCCACCCGCATAACGGCGCCTACCCCGCATACTGCAGGCGGGCCGGGCCGGGCCGAGCCGAGCCGGGCCGAGCCGCGCCGCATCCGCCGCCCGGCTCAGGCCACCGAGTACCGCACGCTCATCTCGTGGCCGGCACCCGGCGCCAGGGTGATCGCGTTGTCGCGGATGTTGCAGGTCTCCACGCACACCATGCCGGTGTACTCGTTGTCGCCGAAGTCGGCCATCGCGGCGGCCTTGTCGATCCACGGGTTCCACACGACGGTGCTCGCCGAGCCCTGCTTCGTGATGGTGATCTGCCGGCCGGTTGCGGTATCCGTCACTGTCGTGGCGGCCGTGCTGTCCAGGTAGATCCGGTCGGTTTCGGCATCGAAGCGCACCGGCTCGCTCTCGGCGGGGCGCGGGCCGGTGAGGCGGTCGGTGAACGGGGCGCCCTCCAGACCCGACACCTCGGTCTGGCGGATGTCGGCGACGGCGAGGTAGGTGTGCAGGGCCTCCTCGTAGCTCAGCTGCGCCGTGTCGAGGTTGGTGACCTGCAGCGAGAGCGCCAGCTGGGCACCGACGGTGACCGTGTAACGCGCCTCGAACCGGTGTGGCCAGGCCGACGCCCGGGTAGCCTCCGTGTCGGTGAGCACAAAGACCAGCACCACGTCATCGCCGGCTTCGCGCGCCTCGGCGAGCCGCCAGTCGGCCAGGCGGGCGAACCCGTGCGACGGGGCTGTGGCATCCGTGGGGTGCGCGCCGAACCAGGGGAAGCAGATCGGTACCCCGCCGCGGAGCGGTACCCCCGGCGCGTATTCGCTCTGCTCGCTCATCCAGATCACCGGGCTGCCGCCGGTGGGCGCCCAGGCGCTCACATGTGCGCCGCGGAGGTAGATCTCGGCGGAGCCGGCGCGAGCGAACACGCGGGCCACGGCGAGGCCGCCCTGACCCATCCCCAGTTCGACGGATGACGGCAGTTCGGGTAGTTGCGAGTCGATGGCAGACATGATGACCTCCGTGGTCGATGGGCGTGATCCCATCCTAGGAACCTGGACCTCTTTGGGCCCCTTGCGGAGGAAGGTAGGATCACCTTTCGAGCGACGGAATGGGCCGTATCGGGTCTCACAACGGGCGCGCCGGAGAATCATCCCGATCGGAAGGATCCCATGCAACTGCTCCTCCTTGCCAACTGCACCAGCCCCGGCCACGGTTACCTCGAGCACGCGCTGCCCGAGATCCTCGCCTTCCTGAACGGGGTGACCGAGATCACCTTCGTGCCCTTCGCCGGCGGTGACCACGATGCGTACACGGCGACTGTGCGGGCCGCATTCGAGCCGCACGGCATCGGGGTGCGCAGCCTGCACGAGGCCGCCGACCCTGTCGCCGCTGTCGCGTCAGCGCAGGCGCTCTTCGTCGGCTGCGGCAACACCTTCCGCTTGCTCGCCGCCCTGCAGCGACTCGGACTGATACCGGTCATCCGCGCGCGGGTGCAGAACGGTCTGCCCTACCTGGGCTCCAGCGCCGGCGCCACCATCACCGCGCCCAGCATCCGCACCACCAACGACATGCCCATCGTGCAGCCGGAGTCGTTCGAGGCGCTCGGCCTGGTGCCGTTCCAGATCAACCCGCACTATGTGGACGCCGACCTGGTCGGGGCCCACGCCGGAGACTCCCGGGAAACCCGCCTGACCGAGTTCCTCGACGAGAACGACGTGCCGGTGCTGGGCCTGCGCGAGGGCACCCACCTCAGTGTCACGTCGACCCTCGCCTGCGCCCTCGCCGTGGTCGGCGGCGGCCCGGCCGGCCTGCTCTCCACCGAGCCGGGCATCGTGTTCGAACGAGGACGCGCGCCGCACAACGTCGCTGGAGACGTCAGCCCACTGTTGGTGCGGCGCCCCCGGTACGACCGCCCGCTGGCGACGGCGGTGAGCTGAGCCGGCTGATCAGGGTGAGGGCGGCGGCGGTGGCGAGGTCACGGTCGTGGGTCAGCACGAACTCGTACGCGCCCTCGCCGTGGTTGTCGGGATCGACCTCGCGGGCGGCCAGGACGGCGGCGAAATCCGCGGTGAGCACCACGATGTCCCACTCGTCGAGCAACGGGTCGGTCGGGTCGATCTGGGCCACGCGGATGCCGTTGGCCCCGTCGAGGCCGGCATCCCCGGCGACGTAGACCGCCACCAAGCCGGCCGTCCCGGCGAGTGTCTCGTAGCGTCGCCGGGTGGCGGGGGTGAGGTTGGGGTGGTGCTGGAACGTCGAGAGCACCACGGCCGAGTCGCCGCTGGCCAGTGCCCGCGATTCCAGGAAGATACTCATCTGCACCAGCAACGCCCGGTTGGACGACCGGGAGGTGCGCAGCGGAGCCACCACACTGTACGGGGTGCCGCTGGTCGGCAGCGACGCCGAGGGGTCACCGGGGAAGCTGATCCCGGCGAGTGCGGCGGCGTTCGGGACCTCGGCCACCGGGCGGCCGAAGAGCCAGCCCTGCCCGTAGGTGGCTCCGAGCGCGCGAGCGGTCACCCGGTGTTCCTCGGTCTCGATGCCCTCGGCAAGCACCACGGCCCCGGTGCGTTCGGCGTGCGCGGCGACGGCGCTCATCACCCGGGCGGCGTCCTGGTCGGGGCGCTCACGGATGAGCGCCATGTCGAGCTTGATCAGGTCGGGCGCCAGCAGCGGCAGCAGGGCGAGCGAGGCCGGATCGGCGCCGAGGTCGTCCACGGCGATGCGGTAACCCATCGCCCGGGCCCGGTCGATGGCGTAGAACAGTCCGGCCGGGTCGTTCATCAGTGCGCGTTCGGTGACCTCGAGCACAGCGGGCGCCGGCGGATGCGGTGCAGTGGTGAGGTCGGCACGGCGCAGCGATCCCGGCTCCACATTGACGAAGAGCGTGTGCGGAGTGGTGAAGCCCTGTTCGGTGGCGGTGTGCACGCTTGACAGCCAGCAGGCCAGGTCGAGATCGCCGACCCGGCCCAGCTCGTGGGCGCGGTCGAAGAGCGCGACCGGATTGTGGAACACGGTGTCGACCGGACCCCGGCTGAGGGCCTCATATGCGACGACGGTGCCGGAGTCGAGCTCGACAATGGGTTGGAACCTGCTGCTGATCAGCCTGTCAGCGAGAATCTCGCTGAACAGGGCGTCGGACTCGCGCTCGCTCGTCGTCGTGCCCACAGCGCCCCCCATCAGCGCCGGGGCGCATCGTTCTGGCAGTCTACCGACGCGCTGAGCCCGCCCTGACCCGCAGATCGCCGCCGCCGGCATCCGCTCGGCTCAGGCGGGTGGCGGCGCGTCGGGCGCGAAACGGTAGCCCATACCGGCCTCGGTGAGCAGGTAGCGGGGCCGGGACGGGTCGGGCTCGAGCTTCTTCCGCAGCTGGGCGAGGTAGAGCCGCAGATAGCCGGTGTCGGTCATCTTGTGTTGGCCCCAGACCTCGGCGTAGAGCGCCTGCCGGCTCACCAGTTTGCCCGGTGTGCGCAGCAGCAGCTCGAGGATCTGCCACTCGGTGGGGGTCAGCCGCACGTGTTCCGGCCCGGCGGCCGTGGCTCTCGTGATGGTCTTGGCCGGCAGGTCCACCGTGATGTCACCGAAGGTGACCACCGGTTCGTCGCCGCTGGTGGGCATCCGGCGAGTGAGGGCCCGGATGCGCGCCAGCAGCTCGTCGATCGAGAACGGCTTGGTGACGTAGTCGTCGGCGCCCCGGTCCAGGGCCTCCACTTTGTCGGAGGCACCGCTGCGGCCGCTCACCACCAGGATCGGCACGCTGTTCCAGGCGCGGACAGAGTCGATCACAGCGAGCCCGTCGAGGTTGGGCATGCCGAGGTCGAGCATCACCAGATCGGGGTGCTGCTCCACGATCGCGGCCAGCGCGGTACGACCGTCGTGTGCGGTGACGATCTCGTAACCGCGGGCGCCGAGAGTGATGCGCAGGGCCCGCAGGATCTGCGGGTCATCGTCGGCGATCAGGATCTTCATGGGCTGACCTCGTTGCTGGCCGAGACTGCGGTGGACGTGACGGTCGGCAGGGTGATCACCATGGTGAGTCCGCCGCCAGGGGTGTCATCGGCTTCGAGGGTGCCGCCCATGCCCTCGACGAATCCCTTGGACAGGGCCAGGCCGAGACCCAGACCGGTGGCGTTGTCGGTGTCACCGAGCCGCTGGAACGGCACGAACACGTCGCCCCGCCGGTCGGCCGGGATGCCGGGTCCCTGGTCCATGATGCGCAACTGCACGGTGTCGGCGAACCGGCTGGCCGACACCCTGGCGGGTGTGCCGGCCGGCGAGAAGCGGATGGCATTGGTGAGCAGGTTCACCACCGCGCGTTGCAGCAGGCCGGGGTCTGCGAGCACCGGAGCGGTCTCGACCGGCAGGTCCAGCTGCACGGTGTCCGGCCCGAGGCCGAGCTCGTCGAGGGCCGGCAGCACCACGTCGGCGAGGTCGACGGGCCCCAGCGACACGGCCAGCGCCCCGGCCTGCAACCGGCTCACGTCGAGCAGGTTGGTCACCAGCGAGGCGAGGGTGTCCAGGCTTTCGCCGGCCGTGGCGAGAAGCTCGGTGCGGTCGCTGTCGGTGAGGGTGATGTCGGTGGCCCTGAGCCCGCTGATGGCCGTGGTCGCGGCGGCGAGGGGCCGGCGCAAGTCGTGACCGACGGCGGCGAGCAGGGCGCTGCGCATCCGGTCGGCCTCTTCGAGCGGGCCGAGTTCGCTGGCCGTCTGGGCGAGATCGCGGTGCTCGAGGGCTGCATCGATCTGGCTCGCGATCACGCTGAGCAGCCGGCGTTCGGATGCGGCGAGGTCGGGTCCGGATAGCTCCAGGGTGGCCCGGCTGCCGATGGGCACCATCGTGGCCGGGGGTGCCGGAACGTCCGAAGCGCCCGGCGCCGCCGCATCCGCCGCGCTCGCCTCGACCAGCACCGCGCCGCCGGCGAGCAGCCGCACTCTGTCGAGGCCGAACGCCTCCCGGGTGCGGGTGACCAACGCCTGCAGGGCGTCCTCCCCGCGCAGCACACTGCCGGCCACGGTGGCCAGCAGCTCGGATTCGGCCGCCGCCCGTCGGGCCGTACGGGTGCGCCGGGCCGCCTGGTCGACGACGTAACTCACCAGCAGGGCGTTGACGAGGTACAGCGAGAGGGCGAAGAGGTGCAGCGGTTCGGCCACGGTGACCGTGTACAGCGGTTGCACCAGGAAGTAGTCCAGGGTGAGGCCGGACAGCAGGGCCGCGAACAGGGCCGGCCAGAGCCCGCCGACAAGCGCGACGACCACCACGAGCAGCTGGTAGCTGAGCACGTCGCTGGTGATCGACTCCTCGCTGCGGAAACTGACCAGCAGCCAGGTCAGCAGCGGCCCGCCGATCAGGGCCAGGGCGAAGCCGGCCAGGCGCCGCCGCACGGTGAGCGACCCGCCGAGCCTGGGCAGCACGAACTTCCCGCCGGCCGCGGAGTGGGTGACGATGTGCACGTCGATATCGCCCGATTCGCGGGTGATGGTGCTGCCGATGCCCGGCCCGGACAGCGCCGCGGTGAGCCGGTTGCGCCGGCTCACGCCGATCACGAGCTGGGTGGCATTGGCGGCGCGGGCGAACTCCACCAGCGCCCGGGGGATGTCGTCGCCGACGACCTGGTGGTAACTGCCGCCGAGCTCCTCCACCAGCGCCCGCTGTGTCGCGAGCGCGCCCGGATGCGCCGCGGCCAGGCCGTCCTGGCTGATCACGTGCGCGGCGACGAGCTCACCGCCGGCCGAGCGGGCCGCGATGCGGGCGCCTCGGCGGATGAGGGTGTCGCCCTCCGGCCCCCCGGTGAGCGCAACGACCACGCGTTCGCGGGCCTCCCACTTGGTCGAGATACCGTGCTCTGCCCGGTAGCTCTGCAGGGCGGTGTCGACCTCGTCGGCCAGCCAGAGCAGCGCCAGCTCACGCAGGGCGGTGAGGTTGCCGAGCCGGAAATAGTTCGACAGGGCCGCGTCGATGCGGGCCGCCGGGTACACATTGCCCTCGGCGAGCCTGTCGCGCAGCGCCTGCGGGGCCAGGTCGACGACCTCCACCTGGTCGGCGGCGCGCAGCACCGCATCCGGCAGGGTTTCGCGCTGCGGCACCCCGGTGATCTGCTGCACCACGTCGTTGAGCGATTCGATGTGCTGGATGTTGACGGTCGAGATCACGTCGATGCCCGCCGCCAGCATCGCCTCCACGTCCAGGTAACGTTTGGGGTTGACCGAGCCGGGCGCGTTGGTGTGCGCGAGCTCGTCGACCAGGGCGATCTCGGGCCGGCGGGCGAGCACGGCCGCCAGGTCGAGTTCGCTCAGCTGGATGCCGCGGTGCTGCACGAGCATCCGCGGCACCACCTCGAGTCCCTCAGCCAGGAGCGCGGTGGCCGCGCGGCCGTGGGTTTCCACGATCGCCACGACCACGTCCCCGCCCTCGCCCTGCAGTCGGCGGCCTTCTTCGAGCATGCTGTAGGTCTTGCCGACGCCGGGGGCGGCGCCGAGCAGCACGCGCAATCGACCGCGTTTCATGGGTTACCTCACCTACCGGAATCGAGCGTTGCGAGCTCGAGGTTCAAGTTGAGCACATTCACGGTCGGTTCGCCGAGATAGCCGAGGTCACGGCCCTGTTCGACGGCTTCGACCAGGGCGCGCACCTCGGCCTCCGGCAGGTCGCGGGCCGCCGCGACCCTGGGCACCTGCAGCAGGGCGTAGGCCGGGCTGATGTGCGGGTCCAGGCCGGACGCGGACGCGGTGACGGCATCCACGGGGATCTCGTCGGCCGGCACCCCGTCGAGGTCTTCGATGGCGGCCTGCCGGTCGCCGATCGCCTGGATCAGGTCGGGGTTCTCCGGCCCCCAGTTGCTGCCGCTGGAGGCGCTCGCGTCGTAGCCGTCTCCGGCCGCGGACGGGCGGGACTGGAACCACTCGGGCAGGGCCGCGCCGTCGGCATCCGTGAAGGACTGCCCGATCAGGCTGGAGCCGACCACGGGTGACCCGTCGCCGGCTGAGACGAGCGAGCCGTTGGCCTGCCCGGGCACGCCCAGCCGGCCGACCAGGGTGATGCTCAGCGGGTAGGCCACGCCGAGCACGACGGTGAAGACGAGCATGGCCCGCAGGGCCACCCAGTAGGGCCGGGCCAGGGGGCCGGTGCGGGGGCGGGAGGCGCTCATGAGGTGATCCGTTTCGGTTGGTATGGCAAAGAGAACGAGAGCATGGTGGTCAGAATCCCGGCAGCAGCGACACGACGAGGTCGATCAGCTTGATGCCCACGAACGGGGCGATCACTCCGCCGAGCCCGTAGATCAGCAGGTTGCGGCCGAGAACGCTCGACGCGCTCGCCGCCCGGTACTTCACGCCGCGGAGCGCCAGCGGGATCAGCACGACGATGATGATCGCGTTGAAGATGATCGCCGACAGGATCGCCGAGGCCGGTGAACTCAGCTGCATGATGTTGAGCACCGCCAGGCCCGGGAACACCCCGGCGAACATGGCCGGGATGATCGCGAAGTACTTGGCGAGGTCGTTGGCGATCGAGAAGGTGGTCAGCGCCCCGCGGGTGATCAGCAGCTGCTTGCCGATCCGCACGATGTCGATCAGTTTGGTGGGGTCAGAGTCGAGGTCGACCATGTTGCCGGCCTCTTTCGCGGCGGAGGTGCCGGTGTTCATCGCCACCCCCACGTCGGCCTGAGCCAGCGCGGGCGCGTCGTTGGTGCCGTCGCCGGTCATCGCCACGAGGTTGCCGCCCTCCTGCTCCCGGCGGATGAGGGCGAGCTTGTCCTCAGGGGTGGCCTCGGCGAGGAAGTCGTCGACGCCGGCCTCGGCCGCGATGGTGGTGGCGGTGAGGGCGTTGTCGCCGGTGACCATGACGGTGCGGATGCCCATCGAGCGAAGCTCCGCGAAGCGCTCCTTGATGCCCTCCTTGACGATGTCCTTGAGGTAGATCACGCCGAGCACGGTGCGCTCGCCGGATGCTGCGGGGGTTTCTGATGCGCCGGTGGCGACCACGAGTGGGGTGCCGCCCAGCCGGGAAATGCGCTCCACCTCGAGGGTCAGCTCGGCTCTCACGCTCGCCGGCACCGGGCCGGCCTCGCCCACCCAGGCCAGCACGGCGGAGCCGGCGCCCTTACGGATCTGCCCGCCACCAGCGCCGTCGCCGGCGCCGATGACAGCGAGGTCGATGCCGCTCATGCGGGTCTGCGCGGTGAACGGCACGATGTCGCCGGCCAGGCTCTCCGGCCGGTGGAAGCCCCGTTCTGCGGCGAGGTCCACGATCGACTTGCCCTCCGGGGTGGGGTCGCTCAGCGAGGAGAGCGCGGCGGCCCGCACCAGCTCGGCCTCGGTCACGCCGGTCAACGGCGCGAACTCGCGGGCCTGCCGGTTGCCGTAGGTGATGGTGCCGGTCTTGTCGAGGAGCAGGATGGTGACGTCGCCGGCCGCCTCGACGGCCCGGCCCGACATGGCCAGGACGTTCCGCTGCACGAGCCGGTCCATGCCGGCGATGCCGATCGCCGAGAGCAGGGCGCCGATGGTGGTGGGAATCAGGCAGACCAGCAGGGCGATGAGCACGGGCAGGCTCACGGTGGCGGCGGAGTAGCTCGCGATCGGGTTGAGGGTGAGCACCACCACCAGGAACACGATGGACAGGCTGGCCAGGAGGATGTTCAGCGCCATCTCGTTGGGGGTCTTCTGTCGGGCCGCACCCTCGACGAGGGCGATCATTCGGTCGACGAAGGTCTCACCGGGCTTGCTGGTGATGCGCACCACGATCCGGTCGGAGAGCACTCGGGTGCCGCCGGTGACGGCGCTGCGGTCGCCGCCGGATTCCCGCACCACGGGGGCGGATTCGCCGGTGATCGCGGATTCGTCGATGGAGGCGATGCCCCAGACGATGTCGCCGTCGCCCGGCACGAGTTCGCCGGCGGTGACGATCACGGTGTCGCCGAGGCCGAGGTCGGCCGAGGAGACGGTCTGCACCCTGGCGCCCTCGGCGCCGGGGTTGGTGTCGGGCTGGTAGTCGAGCACCTGGGTGGCGTTGGTGCTGGTGCGGGTCTGCCGCAGGCTGTCGGCCTGCGCCTTGCCGCGGCCCTCGGCCACGGACTCGGCCAGGTTGGCGAAGATCACGGTGAGCCAGAGCCAGAAGGCGATGCCCACGGTGAACGAACCGGGCACGGCGGAGCCGCCGGAGTCGCCCGGGCCGCCGAGGAACGGTTCGGCCACCGCGAGAACGGTGGTGAGCACCGCGCCGATCTCGACGATGAACATCACCGGGTTCCGCCACATCAGGCGCGGATCGAGCTTTCGCACCGCGCCGGGCAGCGCGGCCACGAGCTGGCCGGAGCTGATCGCCTTCTTCGGTGCCGGCTTGTGCGACGGCTGAGTGGGGGTGTCTATGAGAGTGGTCATGGCTTACTGCAGCCCTTCCGCCAGGGGACCCAGCGCGAGTACGGGGAAATAGGTGAGAGCGGTGATGATGATCGTCACGCCGAGGAGCAGGCCCACGAACAGGGGCCGGTTGGTGGGCAGGGTGCCCGCGGTGGCCGGCACCCGGTCCTGCGCGGCGAACGAGCCGGCCAGGGCCAGCACGAACACCATCGGCAGGAAGCGGCCGAGCAGCATGGCCACGCCCAGCGCGGTGTTGAACCAGGGCGTGTTCGCGGTGAGGCCGGCGAACGCGGAGCCGTTGTTATTGGCCGCAGAGGTGAAGGCGTAGAGCACCTCGGAGAGCCCGTGCAGGCCGGGATTCCAGATCGACGTGGCCTCCACATCCGCTCGCACGGCGGGGATCGCAAAGGACAGCGCGGTGCCGGCGAGCACCAGGGTCGGCGTGATCAGGATGTACAGGCTGGCCAGTTTGATCTCCCGCGGGCCGATCTTCTTGCCCAGGTACTCCGGGGTGCGGCCCACGAGCAGGCCGGCCACGAATACCGCGATCACGGCGAGGATGAGCATGCCGTAGAGGCCGGAGCCGGTGCCGCCGGGGGCGACCTCGCCGAGCATCATGTTGAGCATCGGCATCATGCCGCCGAGCGCCGTGTATGAGTCGTGCATCGAGTTGACCGCACCCGTGGAGGTGAGGGTCGTCGAGGTGGCGAACAGGGTGGAACCGAGAATGCCGAATCGGGTCTCCTTGCCCTCCATCGCACCCCCGGCCAGCCCGGGGGCGGTGCCGGCGCCGTTCAGTTCGAACAGGGTGAGGGCGGTGAGCGAGACCACGAAGATCGTGGCCATGGTGGCCAGGATGGTGTAGCCCTGCTTCTTGTCGCCCACCATGGTGCCGAAGGTGCGCGGCAGGCTGAACGGGATGGCGAGCATCAGCACGATCTCGAACAGGTTGGTGAAGCCGTTCGGGTTCTCGAACGGATGCGCCGAGTTGGCGTTGAAGAAGCCGCCGCCGTTGGTGCCGAGCTCCTTGATCGCCTCCTGGGAGGCCACCGGGCCGCCGGGGATCGACTGGGTGGCCCCGGTCAGTGTCGTGACATCGGTGAATCCGGTGAGGTTCTGGATGACGCCGCCGAAAAGCAGCACGATCGCGCCGATCACCGCCAGCGGCAGCAGCAGCCGCAGCACCCCGCGGGTGAGGTCCACCCAGAAGTTGCCGATGGTGCCCGAGCGGCGCAGCATCAGGCCCCGCACCAGGGCGATCGCCACGGCCAGGCCCACGGCGGACGAGACGAAGTTCTGCACCGCCAGCCCGGCCAGCTGCACCGTGTAGCCCAGGGTGACGTCGGGGGAGTAGGACTGCCAGTTGGTGTTGGTCACGAACGACACCGCGGTGTTGAACGAGAGGCCTTCCGGCACCGCGTCGAAGCCCAGCGAATAGGGCAGCACGGCCTGGGCGCGCTGGAGCGCGTAGACGAACAGCATTCCCACCAGCGAGAACGCGAGCACTCCGCGCAGGTACGCCGACCAGGTCTGCTGGCCGCGCGCATCCACCCCGATCAGCCGGTAGAAACCGCGCTCGACGGCGAGATCCTTGTGTGAGGTGTAGCTGGTGGCCATGTAGTCGCCGAGCGGGCGGTGCAGCACCACGAGAACGGCCACGAGGGTGAGGGCCTGCAGGATGCCCAGCCAGAGAGCCATTAGAACCGCTCCGGTTTCACGAGGGCGAAGACCAGGTAGCCGATGGCGCCCACAGCGAGTACGGCAGCCACGATGTCGAACACGATCACAGTTTCGCCACCCCCCAGGCCACAAGGCCGATCAGTGCGAACACGGCGATCACGCCGAGCACGTAGACAAGGTCGAGCATGCGATTCTCTCCATCCGTAGGCCGCCGGTGTACCGGTCGGCATCCGTGCTCCGCACGAGCACGAACCGAGTAAACACCCGTGCCGTGCCGCCCCACGGTTTCCTAACGAACCCCTAACGCCCGGCCTGCATCCGGCCGACACCGGCCGGTTTGCGCGGCCCGGCCTCGTCCTGACCGTTCACCCGACGCCGGCCCGGCATCGGGCATAACTCCTGATGGATTGCCCCGGCCGGGCCGAGCAGGCCGTTCGATCGCCGCGTCCGCGTACGACGGGATGCTGCCCGACGAGGCGATCACGACGCCCGCGCCGGTAGATGAGGAGGCCAACCTGCTGGAACCGTTCCCCACCGCGGGTTGGCTCGATGGCGGCGACCAGTTCGCGATCGTCCTGGGTGGCAGCTCGAGCTGCCCCAGCTGCCCGGTGTCGATGGTCGTCGACGACAATCGCACCCTGAGCATCGAGATCGGGCAGGGCGACGGCCCGGCCTGCACGGCCGACCTGAAGCTGCACACTCACGTGATCACGACACCGGCCGGGCTGGACCCGACCGGGGAGATCACCATCCGCTACAGCGGGTCGGAAACCGCGGTTCTCCCCGCGCTCTGAGCCCCTGCCTGGCGGGCGGAAGCGCCCGGGCGTAAAAAAGCCCCGGCACCGCTCACGCTTTGGGGGAAAGGGAGCTGGCACCGGGGCCAATCGTTGGAGTGGGGGAACTCCAGGTGTAACCGTACGCCCTGTGCGCTGAATGTGCGATGCACGCCGCCTTAGAGTTTTCTATGTGCCGGCCGTGGGCGGCACTGCTCCGGCGGTGTTCCCCGGTCGGGTGGGGCTAAATGCCGGTGCCGGCGAGTGAGCCGGTGGTCTTGTTCTCAGCCATGGCGAGGCAGAGAATTTCTCGGTCTCCGCTGTCCCAGCTGCCCTCGCTGGGGGAGAGGTAGTTGAAGTCCAGGGTGGATTCTTCGTAGGACTTGCCGATAAAGGTGGCGAACTCGGCGACACAGCGTTCCTCCGCGATCTGGGCGAGGGCCTCGTCACCGGGGAAGGCGCCATCCTCGCTCACGTCGAAGGCGAAGTAGGCCTCGTAGTCATGGGCATCCGCACACGGAATGGCCGTGACGCTCTCGACCGCGTCGGCGTCCTGGTCGTTGAAGCAGTCGCCGACCGCCAGCGAGAAGACATCGGCCTCACCGGCCTCGCTGATCTCCTGAGTCTCGGCATCCCGTGCCGCTTGCTGGGGAAACAGGTCGCTGATCGCGGTGCACCCAGAGAGGGTCAGCGCGCCGACCGAGAAAGCGGCGATGAGCAAACCGGTGCGCAGGCGTGCGGTGGTGCGGGACATAGTGGTGCCTTTCAACCGATGCTGGGGTCCAGAGCGCAGGGCGGTGTGCGCACACAGTCAGAAAATGCCACCCGATGCACGAACCCCAAGAAAATTGGCACTGGTGGCGCCTCCATCTTGGCCGACGCCGAAACACCAGCGCAAGCCACACCCGCGTCGCTCACTCGCAGGAATCGCCGAAGGTGTAGCCGCAAAAGCCCCGAAAACCCAGGCCGGAACCGAGAGTGTCCTGAGTCGCGGTTTTGTCGGCGACCGCTGCTAGTGTGTGCTCTCAGAACAGGCGGGGCATCGGCCGACCATTCGGCCGAAATCCATTCCCGCCGGTGACGAAGGGAATTCCATGAAGGCATCCGCAGAACTCGGCAGCAACCTGCAGTCGGTCCTGGTCGACCTGATCGAACTGCACGTCCAGGGCAAGCAGGCGCACTGGAGCGTCGTGGGAAAGAACTTCCGCGACCTGCACCTGCAGCTGGACGAGATCATCGACGACGCCCGAATCTTCACCGATGAGCTGGCCGAGCGGATGCGCGCCCTCGACGCCCTGCCCGACGGCCGCACGGAAACCGTCACCAAGACCACGCACCTGCCCAAGTTCCCCGCCGGCGAGGTCGACACCACCGAAACCGTGGGCCTGGTCACGGCGCTGCTCACCGCCACCGTCGACAACATCCGTGAAATTCACGAGGCTGTCGATGAAGAAGACCCGGCCAGCGCCGATATCCTGAACGGCTTCATTCTGAAGCTCGAGCAGTACATCTGGATGGTCAGCGCGGAGGACCGGAAGCCCCGGAAGCCCACCGCGAAGGACTCGACCCGCCCGGTCGGCAAGGCGTAAGTCGCCTCCGGCGGCCGGATTCGGCTAAGAATTCGGCCGCCGCCGTGACGAATGGGCGCGTGAATGCGTCATAGGTAAGACGAACACATCGCACTACCCAGTCCGCCCACCCGGCTGTGACCCGTCCGCCAGACCTGATCGGCGAGACCGAGTCGTGATCGGTAAGACGGGGCGCCCGCTCAAGGAATAGAGGATGAATCCCGTGACCCAGGTAATCGAGACAATCGACGTAGACGTTCCCGTGCGGACCGCGTACAACCAGTGGACCCAGTTCGAGTCTTTCCCGCACTTCCTCGACTTCGTCGAGAGCATCACGCAACAGGACGACACCCACACGCACTGGAAGGTGAAGATCGGTGGAGCCGAACGTGAGTTCGATGCTGAGATCACCGAGCAGCACCCCGACGAGCGCGTCGCCTGGAAGAGCATCTCCGGTGACGAGAAGCACGCCGGCGTGGTCACCTTCCACAGACTGAGCGACACGACGTCCAGGGTCACCGTGCAGCTGGACTGGGAGGCCGAAGGCCTCCTCGAGAAGGTCGGTGCCGTGTTCGGCGTCGACGACCACGTGATCCGCAAGGACCTCAAGCAGTTCAAGACCTTCGTGGAGAACCCGGCCAACCAGGCCGGCGGCTGGCGCGGAGACGTTTCCGTCTGACCCACCCGCGGTTCGCTCCATCGTCGACCCTCTGGCCGCGGTTCCCCCGCCAGACTATGCTCCGTGCGAGAGGCCTAGCATCAAGCTAGATTCCGTCTCGAGCCGTGCAACGGATGGGCCGACCGGTGACCGAACTGCAGCACACGACGGGCATTGCCCGGCATGGACGACTGAAGAGGTCCCACGCCGTGACGGGGGTGCTGAGCGCGGTGGCCCTGGGCCTGGCCGTGCTCCTCGTCAGCGGCGGGGCCGTCACGGCGTTCGCGCTCTGGCAGTTCCGCAGTGCGGTGGTCGCCAACTCGATCGACATCGACGGACCCGCCGCCGACGCCGATCCGGCCCCGGGGATCGGCAGCTACGAGAACGGTTTCAACCTGCTCATCGTCGGTGTCGACAACGACTCGGCCCAGGGCGCGACGTACGGCGTGCGGGAGACCACCCTCAACGACGTGAACATCCTGGTGCACGTGTCAGCGGACCACAGCACCGCCGTGGTCGTGAGCATCCCCAGAGATCTCGTGGTGGCGCATCCCGAATGTATCGATACCGCCACCGGCGCGGTGGTCGGCGAACTGGCCGCCGCCCCGGTGAACGAGGCGATGGGCCGCGGCGGTCTGCCCTGCGTGGTCAGCACCGTGGAAGAACTCACCGGGCTGGAGATCCCCTACGCGGGACTGACCTCATTCGCCGGTGTGGTTCGGCTCAGCGATGCCGTCGGCGGCGTGCCGATCTGCCTGTCCGAACCCGTCGACGACCCGAAGGCCGGCCTCTCCCTGCCCGCCGGCACCAGTGTCGTGTCCGGCGATACCGCCCTGGCCTTCCTGCGCAGCCGTCACGGCGTCGGCGACGGCAGCGACCTGGCCCGTATCTCGTCGCAGCAGCTGTACCTGGCCTCGCTCATGCGCACGGTGCGGGGCGACGGCACCTTGACCGATCTGCCCAGGCTGTACGCCCTGGCCAATGCGGCGGCCGGCAATATCAGTCTCTCCACGAGCCTCGCCCACACCGACACCATGGTGTCGATGGCGCTGGCGTTGGCGGACATCGACCTGGACAGGCTGGTCTTCGTGCAGTATCCGGGCACCACGGAGGATCCGGCCTTCCCCGGCAAGGTGGTTCCGCTGCAGGGCCTCGCCGACACGATGTTCGCCAAGATCGCCGCCGACGAGCCGTTCACCCTCGGTGCGGCCCCGCCCACCGACGAACCGCTCGTCCTCGGACCGCCGGCCGAGACCCCAGAGGCCCCCGGCGAAACGGATGCCGCGGCGCCGCCCGCGACACCGACACCGACCCCCGTGGCGTTGGACGGTCTCACCGGGCGCACGGCCGACGACGAGTCCTGCGCAGAGGTGAACGGCGGCTGAGCGACTACCTCAGTTCGGCCGGCTGCACGTGGTCCATGTCGTCGAAGGCCTTGTTCTCGCCTGCCATCGCCCAGACGAATGAGTAACTGCCGGTGCCGAATCCGCTGTGCAGTGACCAGCTCGGGGAGATGATCGCCTCGTTGTTGGCCACGACCAGGTGACGGCTTTCGGTCGGTTCGCCCATCAGGTGGATCACGCGGTGCTCCGGAGCGAGGTCGAAGTACAGGTAGCACTCGGTGCGACGGTCGTGGGTGTGGGCCGGCATGGTGTTCCACATGCTGCCGGTGCTCAGCACCGTGACGCCCATCACAACCTGGCAGCTCTGCACGCCATTGGCGTGGATGTACTGGTTGATGGTGCGCTCGTTGGAGGTGGTGGCGTCGCCCAGCTCGCGCACGGTGCCCTGGCCCTTGCCGACCAGCGTGGTCGGGTACGCGGTATGGGCGGTGGCGGAGAACAGGTAGAACGCGGCCGGTGCGGCCCCGTCGGCGCTGGCGAAGACCACATCCCTCACTCCGCGCCCGATATAGAGGCACGCTCCCGGCTCGAGGTCGTAGGCGATGCCGTCGACCGAGATGGTGCCGGCGCCGCCGACGTTGACGATGCCCGCCTCGCGGTTTTCGAAGAACGTGTCAGTGCGGAGCACGTCGTATCTTCCGAGCGTGATCGGGCCGGTCACCGGGCGGGCGCCGCCGAGCACGATGCGATCTTCGTGGGTGTAGGTGGCGCGGAACTCGTCATCGGCGAAGAGGTCGTCGACGAGGTAGTTCTCGCGCAGGGCCGCGGTATCGAAACTGCGGATTTGGGCGGGATTGGTGGAATGACGCAACTGCATTGTTTTTCTCATTTCCTCTGGAGGTGTGGGTCATCTGCTGGCGGATGCCGCGGCAGACCCTGACGTTCCGTCTCGCGGAACAACCTACCAGTAATTAACCGGGGAGCGGAACTCTTTTTGCGAAAATAGGACTTTAGTCCCGTTTAGATCGGGCGTGGCACACTTACTCTAAGTCTGTACCACGGCCATGCGTTCCGCCCAGCGGAATCCGCTTCTTGGCACTGAAGCTCAACGAGGAGGAACCAGTGAACGCGCACGCATCCACGCCCACCTCGCCGGCGCTCGGCGCCCGCACCAGCTTCGGCTGACCACGTCCTCCCTGCTGCCCCGGCCACGCCGGCGGCCGCGCCTGGAACCCTTCCGGCCTGCCGCTCACGGCAACGTCGCCCGCACTACCCACTGATTGCAACGGAAAGAGTGATAGCGCCCCATGAGTATCCAAGACAACATTGACGTCGTCCCGGACGCAGCGCCCGTCGTCACAGCCGATGAGGCTGAAGGAACCCTGACCGGGAAGGAGAAGGTCGCCTACGGCGTCGGTGACCTCGGTAACGGGTTCATGTTCGACCTCGGCCAGGTCTACCTGACCAAGTTCTGGATCGACACGGCCGGCATCGGCCCGGCAGTGGTGGCGCTGATCTTTGTTCTGGTCAAGCTCTTCGACGCCGTGATGGACACTGTCGCGGCGCTCTTCATCGACGGCCGCAAGGTCGGCAAGCGCGGCAAGTTCCGCCCGGTCATGATGGTCTCCGCCTGCATCCTCGCCGTGATGACCGTGGTCACTTTCACCATGCCCGACGTGGCGATGGGCTGGAAGATCGCCTTCGCCGCCGGTTCCTACGCCATCTGGGGCGCTACTTTCTCCTTCGCCAACGGACCGTACGGTTCACTCGCCTCGGTGATGACCCGCAACATCAAGGAACGCGCCCAGCTCGCCACCTCCCGCCAGGCCGGTTCGCTCGGCGCCCAGTGGATCTGCGGCATCGCCTTCATCCCGATCATGATGATGCTCGGTGGCATGACCTCCCGGAACTACATGTGGGCCGCCGTCGTCATGGCCGTGCTCGGCATCATCTGCTTCTGGATCTGCTACAAGGGCACCAAGGAACACGTCGTCGTGAACCGGGAAGCCAATAAAGAGAAGACCAGCCTCAAGGACTACGGCCGCGCCGTGCTCACCAACCGCCCGCTGCTCGGTCTCGTGCTGATGAGCCTGTTCACCATCTCCTCGATGAACGTGAACAACATGATGATGATCTTCTTCGCCGAGTTCAACCTGGGCAACATCGCCCTGATGGCCGTGCTCAACTTCGTCATGATCGGTGCCTCCATTGTGGGCATCATGTTCATCCCCAAGCTGGTCGTGCGCTTCGGCAAGAAGCGCACCGTCATGGTGAGCTTCGCCGTCGCGGTTGTCGCCAACGGTTTGAACTTCATCCTCCCGACCAACCTGTGGACGTTCATGATCCTCGTCACCATCGGGTACGTCGCACTGTCGATCCCGAACGGCATCACCTGGGCCTTCGTCTCCGACACCATCGACTACGGCGAGTGGCACACCGGCGTGCGCCGCGAAGGCATGACCTACGCCGCCTTCAGCTTCTCGCGCAAGGTCTCGCAGTCCCTCGCCGCACTGGTGGGAGCCGGCATGCTGGCCGTCTCGGGCTATGTCGCCCAGGCCACCAGCCAGTCGGAGGAGACACTGCTCGGCATCAAGGCCGTGATGACGCTGTACCCGGCGGTCGCTCTCACCATCGCCGCCGTCATCGTCTACTTCGTCTACAACGTGAGCGATGACAAGTACCGTCGCATCGCCAAGGACCTGAACGAGGGTCGTTGGGAACACGGCATCATCGGCGAGAGCACCCGCGCCACGCTCGCCACGAAGTAACCCAGCACCCATAGGAGGGGCGCCGTGTGCACGCACGGCGCCCTGTTCGTCTTTTCACTCCTCTTTCGGAAAGCAGCTCATGCGCATCGCCAGGCTTGACACTCCCACCGGCCCCCGTCACGCAGTCGCCCTGGGTGACCGCTGGCACGTGATCGCCAGCCCATTCGCCGCGCCCCTGGTCTACACCGGGGACTCGATCCCGGCCGACGAAGCTGTGCTCCTCGCATCCGTCGACCCGCGCGTGGTGGTCGGCATCGGCCACAACCAGCCGGGCCACCCCCTGCCCATGCAGGCCTGGCACAAGTCGGTGCACTCCGTCGCCGGCTCCGGCGACGACATCTACGCGGTGCGCGACGTGGGCACCGTGAACATCGAGGGCGAGCTCGCCGTCGTGATCGGCACCTCGGCCACGAACCTCACTCTCGAGAATGCCTTCGAGGCCGTACTCGGCTACACGGTGGCCAATGACGTCACCAACGTGGATCAGTGCCCGATCGACCAGCGCAACTTTCAGGGCAAGAGCGGCAAGAACTACACCCCGCTCGGCCCGTGGATCGAAACCGAACTGGCCGACCCGGAGAACGTCGCCACCGAGGTGGTCATCAACGGAGCCGTCGTGGCCAACTCGGGCTCGTTCAACCTACCCTCCTCGGTCGCTGCCACTCTCGTCTACGTGACGAAGTGGCTCACCCTCGAGCCCGGCGACGTGGTGCTCACCGGAGCCCCCGGCACCGACCTCCCCGTGCAACCGGGCGACACCGTCGACATCACCCTCGCCGGCATCGGCACCCTGAGCAACACCATCGCCTGAGCCAAAAAACCCAACTTGCCTGCCGATTCAGCGGGCGACAACAATAAGGAGCACACATGCCCAATATCACCGTTCAACTACTCGCGGGCCGCGACATCAACCAGCGCCGGGCTTTTGTTCAAGACGTCACAAACAGTGCCGTTCTGACCCTGGGCGCACGTCGCGACGACGTCCGGATCGTTTTCGAGGAGATCACGCCGGACATCGTCGCGAACGGTGGAGTCTTCGCCAGCGAAGACGAAAGCCGCGCAGAGGTCGTCAGTCGTTTCGTCCCCGAGGCCAGCTCGTAGCAACACCCGCCGGCGACGAGTCCTGCGCTCAGGCCTACAACGGCTGAGCGGACCCGCCGCCACGAGATCGCTAGCCGGTGACGACCGCGATCTCGTTCGGCGTGGTCGGCAGCTCCACAGAGGTGACGACCTTTCCGGTGGTGAGGTCGACGGCGTGCAGCGAGTTCGTGGCCGGTTCGGTCACGTAAGCGGTGCTGCCGATCACGACGAGCGCCGGGTGGGCATCCTGCCACTCGACAGGGCTCTCCCAGGCACCGATCACCGGGAAGGAATCGCCGAGCTCGCCGGTCTCGGGGTCAAGCACGTAGAGCGAGCCGTCCGAGGCCAGGATCAGGGCCTCGTCGTTCGGGCCGCGGGAAACGCCCCGCCAGGTGTATTCCACGCCGGTCGGCAGGTCGATCACCGTGGAGGTCTTGGCCACGGTGTCCACGAGCACCAGCTCGCTCAGCAGGTAGCCCTCGGAGTCGGGGTCGGAGTTGTAGTCACCCACGGCAATGGTGGAGGTCTCGGAAACGTACATATTGCCGGTGCGGCCGTAGGCGTCCGGCGCCGCGATCTTGGTGATCTTGCCGTCGTCGTAGACCAGCACGCCGTCGCTGCAGCCGAACACGGCCACCTCGTTCGCGGCCGCGCCTTCGCCGTGTACCGAGGGGCACTCGGCGTTGCGGGCGGTCTCCTCCCGGTCGGCGTTCAGCACGCGGATGCCGGTGCGAGCCTCCGAGGTGCCGACCGTGCTGAGCAGGGTGCCGTCTTCAAGCTCGATGGACACGCCGTGGTGCGCGGCTTCGGCGGGAATGACCTCGGTGGCCGGCAGTTTGTCGGGGGCTTCGAGCAACGCTGTGGTCTCGAAGATCGTGGTGTCGCCGGTGCCGTCGGCGTAGAGGATGGTCTTGTCGCCGTGCCTGACCACATGCCCGGCGGCCGGAGCCTCGAAGACCAGGTCGGTGAGCGCGGGGTCCGCGGTCTGAGCCTCGCCGGAGGAATCGGTCCAGGTGCCGGTGTCGAGCACCCGGAAACCGTCGGCGGTGGTGACCAGAACGTGCCGGCCGTCCCCGGCGGTGTTCAGTCTGTTGAACCCGGCCAGGGGCAGGTCGGCTTCGAGGTCCAGAGTGTCGCCGTCGAGCACGTAGAGCCCGCCATCGTAGGTGAGGGCGACCCGGGGCTGTGCGGCGGTCGTGGTGGTGTCGGTGGCCGAGCCGGAGTCGCGCGGGGCGGCATCCGTGGAGGCGCAGGCGGACAGGAGGATGGCCGAGGCGGCGATGACGGCTGCGAAGGCCGTGCTGCGGTGCTGTGTTCTCATGTTTTCTTTTCTGTGTTGGAGGGCGCCCGATCAGGGGGAGAGCCCGGTGGTGATGCGCTCGGTGTTGGTGCGCATCATGGTGAGGTAGCTGTCGGCGCCCGCGCCCGGTTCGCTGAGCGATTCGGTGAACAGTTCCACCACGGCCACGTTGAGGCCGGCCTCGCCGGCGAGCACTTGCACGAGCCGGTCGGGCTGGGAGGACTCGGCGAAGATGGTGGCGACGCCGGCGGTGTCGATCGCGTCGACGAGGCTCCGCAGGTCTGAGGCGCTCGGTGCGGCGAGGGTGGAGCCGCCCGGGATCACGGCCCCCACGACGGTGAAATCGAACCTGTCGGCCAGGTAGCCGAAGACGTGGTGGTTGGTGACCAGGTTGCGGCGCTCGGACCCGATGGCGGCGAAGGCCGTGGTCATCTCGGCGTCGAGGGCCTGCAGCTCGGTCGTGTAGGCCGCGGCCTGCGCCTCGATCAGGGCGGCATCGACGCCCGCCACGTCGGTCCGCACGGCCGCGGTGACGGCCTCGACGACCTCGACCATGCGGGCCGGATCGGTCCAGAAGTGCGGGTCGGCCGTGTCGCTGCCGGTGCCGCTGGCGTAGGGCAGCGGGTCGATCACGGTGCCCGCGGCAAGCATCGCCACCCCCGCCGTGTCCGCCGCGTCGAGCTGCTGTTGCAGGCCCTCCTCGAGTCCGAGACCGTTGGACACCACGAGGTCGGCGCGCAGGATGCGCGCGGCCTCCCGTGCGGAGATCTCGAACGAGTGCGGGTCGGAGTTGGGGCGCATCAGGGTGAGAACCTCGGCCTGGTCGCCGACGATGTTCCCGACGACGTCGCCGAGGATGTTGGTGGTCACCACGATGAGCGGCCGGTCGCCGGCCGGGGCGGCGCAGCCGGAGAGGGCGCCGAGGCCGACGGCGACGGCGAGGGCCAGGGAGAGGGAGCGGATGGAGCGCATCGGTCTACCGGCCCGTCTCGGCGAGGAAGCGTGGTTCGCCGTCGATGGGGAAGGTGCGGGCGATACGCGCGCCGTCGGCGTAGTCGATCTCGTAGACCAGCCCGTCGGCGGGGGCGTTCAGGTAGGCCCGGCCGGCGTCCACGGTGAGTTCGACGCCGGCGAGCAGCGCCTCGGCACCGGTGGCGGCAAGGGTAGCCGGCAGCAGCGGCTGGGTCGCGGCAAGGGTGCTGCCGGTCGCGGCCTCGAGAACGAGCACCCGGCCGTCCTCGGCGAGGGCCACGACGTGTTCGGCGGAGTCGTCGACCGCCGACACCTGCAGCAACGGGGTGTCGGTCACCAATGGCGACCAGCGGCGCTCCCGGGTGTCGAGCAGCCAGGCGCCGGTGTCGCCGGCGACGGCGGCCACGGTGGGCCGGCCGGCGCGGTTGGCGAACTCGAGGGCCCGGTCGGTGGCGGCGACGCCGGCGGGGTACGGGATGCGTTCGAAGGTGATCGTGGACTCTGCCGCCCCTTCGCCTGCGCTGGCGGTGTCCGCCGTGGCTAGCAGGGCTCCGTCGGAACAGCCGAACACCACCCCGACGGCAGTGCTGATCGTTCCGGAGAGCTCGGCGCAGTCCGCGGTCGCCCCGGCGATCGGGACGCCGGACGAAGTGAGCACCTGCACGGCGTCGATGCCGTTCGTGGCGCTGCCCGGCGCATCCGTACGCCCGGCGATCACTCGGTCGCCCACCGGCACCAGCATGCCGGGGCCTGGCTCGACGTCGATTCGGGCGAGCTCGGTGATCGTGCCGTCGCCGAGGTCGCCGGTGTCAAGGATCACGGCGGTGCCGGTGTCGGCGAAGCGCACCGTGGTGAGGGTGCCGCCGCCGGAGGTGACGCCGGCGCCGCTGCCGGTGACGGTGCCGACCACGGCAGGATCGGCCCGGTAGTAGTGCTGGTGGTCTTCGTGGTCCACGGTCCAGGCGCCGCTGTCGACGATCGTGACGGCGCCCTGCTCGGCGGCCGCGGCGAACACGAAGCGACCGTCGGTGGAGACGCCGCTCACCTGGTCGAGGGTGTTGACGGAGGTGGAGGTGCCGTCGAGCAGATCGAGCAGGTCGAGGCGGCCGGCGGAGTTGACCGTGGCGAGGTGCAGCTGCGGTTCGGCCATTTCGGCGGCGCCGGCCACGTATCCGTGCGGAGCGGTGCTTGCAGTTGGCGCGGGTGCTGGGCTCGCGGCTGGGTTGGAGCAGGCGGTGATGCCCAGCAAAGCGGCGGCGCCGAGCACGGATGCGACGGTTCGGGTGGTCAGGGGAGCGGTTGTCAGGGAACTACTGGGAGGCACTGGCGACTTTCTGGTCGGGCATGGAGGGGGCGATGGCCGGCCGTGCGGCCGTAGGGAAGGCGGAGTGCGCACGGACGAGGCTGACGAGCCGGCGCCCGGCTGCCGAGACGGCGACGAGGCCCACGGATGCGGCGGCGATCGTGGCGCCGGCTGCGGTGCCGGCATGCCAGGAGACGAGGAGCCCGACGACCACGGCTGCCGCGCCGAGCAGGGTGGCGAGCAGCATGATCGCGGGGATGCGGCGCAGCCAATGTCCGGCGGCAACGGCGGGCGCGAGCAGCAGGCCCACTACGAGCAGGGAGCCGACGGCGCCATAAGAGGCGACCACGGCCAGGGTGACCAGGCCGACCAGCACCAGCTGGGCCAGCCGCGGTCGGAGGCCCAGGGTGCGGGCGAGGCGCGGGTCGAAGGCCAGCGCCACGAAGGCACGGTGGAACAGAGCGGCCAGGACCACGGTGACGGCGAGGGCGATGGCCAGCCCGGCCAAGTCGCCGGCCTGGATGGCGAGCACGTCGCCGAACAGGATCGCGGTGAGGTCCACCGCGAAACTGCGCGAATGCGACACGATGATCACACCGAGGGCGAGCATCCCCACGAAGAGCAGGCCGATGCTGGTGTCGGAGGAGAGCCGCCCGCGGCGGGTGATCAGGCCGACACCCAGGCTCATCACCAGCGCACTCACGGCGGCGCCCGCGATCACCGGCAGGCCCAGCAGCGAGGCGAGAGCCACCCCGGGCAGCATGCCGTGCGCCATCGCCTCACCGAGGAACGCCATGCCCCGCACGACCACCCAGGTGCCCACGACGGCGCAGATCGCGGCCACGAGCACACCACCGAGGAGGGCGCGCAACATGAAATCCGCCGAGAGCGGGTCGGTGAGCCAGGTCATGACAGCGACTCTAACTGATAATGGTTCTCATTATTGATACGATGGGTGCATGCAACCCACCCGGACCTCCCCTCAGATCCCCGTGAATCCGCCGCGGATCACCGTCCGGAACATCCGGGTGACTCATGGGCACACCGTTGCCCTCGACGGCGTGTCGGCCGCTATCGAGCCCGGCCGGGTGACCGCTCTGGCCGGCGCGAACGGGTCGGGCAAGTCCAGCCTGCTCGGGGTCCTGGCCGGAATCCAACCCTGGCAGGCAGGCGAGCGCCACGCGGTGGGCGCCGGCCGGATCGCGATGGTGGTGCAGCGGAGCACGGCCCCCGACACGCTGCCGCTGACCGTGCTCGAGACCGTGAGCATGGGGAGGTGGGCACGCCGGGGCCTGTGGCGGCCGCTGTCCGGCGAGGATCGCGCCATCATCGCCGACAGTATCCGCGCCCTCGGCCTGACCGGGCTCGAGCGGCGCTCGCTCGGGGAGCTCTCCGGCGGCCAGCGCCAGCGCGCCCTGGTGGCCCAGGGGCTTGCCCAACGGGCGGATGTGCTGTTGCTCGACGAACCTGCCGCCGGGCTCGACGGTGACGCGCTGCTGCTCATCGACCTGGCCATCCGCGCCGAGGCCGACCGGGGCGTCGCCGTCGTCTGCGCCACCCATGACCCTGCGGTGATTCGCCGAGCCGACCGGGTAATTCGGTTAGCGGCGGGTGTCGTCGTCAGCCACGCAGCCACGGGGGAGCATGGCGAGAGGAGTTGACGCGGCGGCGCTCAGCCGGCCTGAGCCCAGGCCTCGCGCAGGCAGGCGAGCACGCCGGGTTCGAGATCGTCCGCGGAGTGCAGCTCGAGATGGTGCATGAAGTGGTTGAGCGTGGGCTCGACCACCTCCTTCCACCGCGACGAGGTGTCGAACCGGTCCAGGTCGACGGTGAGCACGAGCGGGGCCACGCTGCCGGAGAGGTACTGGCCCGGTAGCCAGGTCCACGCGAAGGAGCGTTGCCGGCGGAATGCGATCTGGCTCGTCGTCACGCGGACCTCGGCGTCACCGATCGACAGGACGGCCGCAGAGACCGCATCGAAGAGCGTCCGCGCGAGCGGATCGCGGCCCGCGAAGTACTGCTCGAGCGGGATGGTCTTCGCCAGTGCGGTCATGTGCGCCAGGGTAGCCCCGTCCGCCCGGTTGCGCCCGGTTGCACCCGAACCGCCGGTTGCGCCAGCACCCGCACCTCTGGTTGAGCTTGCACCCGCTGGTTGAACCTGCACCCGCTGGATGAGCCTGTCGAAACCGGGTGAGTTGCCCGCCCAGACCCGCCACGGGCGCCCCGACGGGAGTAGCTTGGCCGCGGTAGGGCCGGCGGCCCGGCGCATCCGGGCAGCGCGGGTGCGCATCCACTAGCTGAGGAATGACCCGCCATGTTGCGAAAACTGGGCGTGAGCGTCGCCCGCCACCGTCTCATCGCCCTGCTGTGCTGGGCGGTGGCGCTCGCCGCCTGCCTGGCCACGGCCCTGCTCGGGGTCACCGGGGAGAGTCTCTTCCAACGGCTGTCCAGCGCAGGCCCGTCGGTGGACGGTGAGGCCCAAACCGCCACCGACCTGATCGAGGGCCCGGCCGACCAGCAGACCGAATCACTCTCCTTGCTTGTGCACCCCACCGACCTGGCCTCACCCGACCTCGCCGCGATCCTCGACTCCGCCACCCTGCGGCTCGAACAGGTCGACGGGGTGGCCCAGGTGGTCAATCCGCTCGTCATCCCACCGCTGCCCGACGGAAGCCCCAACCCGGCGGCCGCGCCACTGCTCTCCGCCGACGGTGCGGGGATGCTCCTGACCGTGGCCATGGACACCACAGACGGAACCGTCAGCGACCCGCTGCTCACCTACGTTCAGCGCCGCCTCCAGGTGGCCGCCGACGAGATCGGCCAACTGGACCCCAACGCCCAGGTGGAGGTCGGCGGAGCGCCCCTGATCGTGGAGTCCCTCGTCGCCGTCGCCGAGTCAGACCTGCAGAAGGGCGAACTGATCGCGCTGCCGATCGCGCTGCTGGTGATGCTGATCATCTTCGGCGGTTTCCTCGCCGCCGGCATCCCGCTGGTCGGTGCGATCGCGTCGATCATCGGGGCGCTCGGGATGCTCTACGCCTTCACCTACGTGTCGGACATCGGCATCACGGTGATGAACGTGATCACCGTGATCGGGCTCGGCCTGTCCATCGACTACGGCCTGCTGATGGTCAGCCGGTTCCGGGAGGAGTTCCGGGCCCGGGTGGGCGGCGGCGGCCCCGGCGCTCCGCCGGGCCCGCACGGCGAGCCGTTCGCGGACCTGCCGCCGCTGAAAACCGGGGAGCTGGCCACCCTCCCGCACCACCGTCACAGTCGTCACGAACTGATGCTCCAGGCCGTTGGCGCCACGGTCAACACGGCCGGACGCACCGTGTTGTACTCCGGGCTGACTTTCGCGATCGCCACCGCGGGGCTGCTCGTGTTCGAACCGTCGATCATCCGGGCCATCGCCATTGGCGCCATCTGCGTGGTGCTCATCGCCATCCTCACCGCGCTGGTCATGGTGCCGGCGCTGCTCGGCTACCTCGGCGAACGGCTGGTGCAGCCCGGCGTGCTCACCCGCATCCCCGGAGTCGGCCGGTGGCTCACCCGCTTCGGCGACATCGCGCCGGAGGAAGGCGTCTTCTCCAAGCTGGCCCGGCTCGTGCAGCGGGCGCCGGTGCTCGTCGCGCTCGGCGGCACCGCCGTGCTCCTTCTGCTGAGCAGCCCCGTGCTGTCGATGACGGTCGCCAACAGCGCCGACGACGCCATCCCGCCCTCGTCCACCCAATACGACTTCATCACCACCCTGAACGAGGAGTTCCCGCTGGCAACCGCGCCGCGGGTGCTGCTGGTGTCGAACACCGACGAGGCCGCAGCGGTCGCCTGGGCGACCGAGGTCGCCACCCTGCCCGGGGTGACTTATGTGGCGCCGCCGGTCGACCAGAACGGCCACTGGGTGTCCAGGGTGGAGGTCGACACCCACCAGGGCGACGACGTGGTGCGCCTGATCCGCGCCGACCGGCCGGCCTTCGACAACTGGGTCGCCGGCGCCGACGCGCAGGCCGTCGACTACCTCGACTCGCTGGCCGGGGGAGCGCCCTGGGCGGTGCTGATCATCGCCCTCGCCACCTTCGTGCTGCTGTTCCTGATGACCGGATCGGTGATCATCCCGCTCACCGCCCTGGTGATCAGCGCGATCTCGCTGGGCGCGGCCGCCGGCGTCCTGGTCTGGGGGTTCCAGGAGGGCAACCTGTCCGGCCTGCTCAACTTCGACCCCGTCACCATCTCCGGCGTCGACGCCCTCGTGCTCACCCTGGTGCTCACCTTCGGGTTCGGCCTCGCCATGGACTACGAGATGTTCCTGCTCGCCCGGATCAAGGAGCACCACGACCGCGGCGAGAGCACCCGCTTGTCCATCGAGACCGGCCTGCAGAGCTCCGGCCGTATCATCACCTCGGCCGCGCTGATCATCGTGCTGGTCTTCGCGGGCTTCGCCACCGGGGAGCTGATGCAGATGAAACAGATCGGCACGGCCCTGGCCGTGGCGGTGCTGCTGGATGCGACGCTGGTGAGGATCGTGCTCGTGCCCGCCGTGATGACCTCCCTCGAGCGAGTCCTCTGGTGGGCCCCGCGCTGGACCGCCCCCATCCACACCCGCTTCGGCCTCAGCGAATAGCAACACGTGACGCGCACGGGCCCGGCCGGGCCGGCGTGGTTGACTTGCGGCATGGCTACTCGGGGGCGCACGGCGCAGGACCGCGCCCCGGGCGGTGCCGGTCCGTTCGCCTTCGCGCCGTTCCGCTGGCTGCTCACCGCCCGCACCATCGCCACCCTGGGCAACGCCGCCGCCCCGATCGCCCTCGCCTTCGCGGTGCTCGACCTCACCGGGTCCGCGGTGGACCTCGGCATCGTCGTAGCCAGCCGCTCCCTAGCCAACGTGGCCGTGCTGCTGTTCGGCGGGGTGATCGCCGACCGGCTGCCCAAGCACCTGCTGCTCGTGGGCACCTCCCTCGCGGCCGCGGCCACCCAGGCCGTGGTGGCCGTGCTCGTCCTGTCGGGCTCGGCCACCATCCCGTTGCTCGTGGTCCTCAGCATCCTCAACGGGGCCGTGGCCGCCGTCAGCTTTCCGGCCTCGGCCGCGATCGTGCCGCAGACCGTGCCGGTCACCGAGTTGCGCCCGGCCAACGCTCTGCTGCGGCTGAGCCTCAACGGCGGCGCGATCCTCGGTGCCAGCCTCGGCGCGATCCTGATCGCGGCGGTCGGGCCCGGCTGGGGACTCGCGCTGAATGCCGCATCCTTCGCCCTGGCCGGCATCGTCTTCGCGTTCGTTCGCACGCCCAACGCGCAGCGCACCGTCGCTACCGGCGCCGCCGCGCCCCCGG
The DNA here is from genome assembly GCF_004403385.1 of Cryobacterium sp. TMT4-31. Lineage (NCBI taxonomy): Bacteria > Bacillati > Actinomycetota > Actinomycetes > Micrococcales > Microbacteriaceae > Cryobacterium > Cryobacterium sp. TMT4-31. Next base: position 802 of record NZ_SOGI01000036.1, on the reverse strand, counting down.
CCAGCGTCTTCCGGGAGCTGCGGGAGGGCTGGCAGGAGTTCTCCAGCCGCACCTGGGTGTGGGTGGTCGTGGCCCAGTTCGCCCTCGTGAACGCCGCGTTTGTGGGAGCGATCGCGGTTCTCGGCCCGCTCGTGGCCGACGAGAGCTTCGGCCGCGCCGCCTGGGGCCTGATCATCGCCGCCGAAACCGTGGGCCTCGCTCTCGGCGGGATGCTCGCGCTGCGCTGGCGACCCCGGCACGCCCTGGGCATCGGGGTGGGTCTGGTCGCGGTGACGGCCTTGCCCATCGTGGGACTCGCGCTGGTGCCGTTGGTGCCGCTGCTCGTCATCGCCTTCCTCATCGGCGGGATGGCCATCGAGCAGTTCGGGGTGGCCTGGGACCAGTCGCTGCAGCAGAACATTCCGCAAGACAAGCTCGCCCGGGTGTACTCCTACGACGCGGTCGGCTCGTTCATCGCCATCCCGGTGGGGGAGATCCTGGTGGGACCGCTCGCGCATGCCTGGGGCACCACGCCGGTGCTGCTCGGCTGCGCCGCGGTGATCGTGGTCGCGAGCCTCGCGGCGCTCTCCGTCCGCAGCGTCCGCCGGCTCACCGTCGGCGTGCCCACGGCCGATGCCGCGCCCGCCCAGGCTGCCGGCACCGATGCTGCTGTGCCTGCCGACCCCGCTCCAAGCCAGCCTTAACTGTTCCTGTTGCGGACATTTGCACCCGGTACGCCGGGGGTGGATTCAACTGGTCGATGCAACACCGCTGTTTTCTTGGTCTGAGAGTAGCTGATGCAGGGCTTCTCGCGGGGTGGCTG
>NZ_SOGI01000053.1:0-56366 GCF_004403385.1 Cryobacterium sp. TMT4-31 | reverse complement strand
CGCCGCCGCCCGCCTACGGCCCGCCCGCCCCGAGCGAGGGCACGCCGCCGCCGCCCTACGGTTCGCCGCCGCCGGGCTACACCCCGCCGCGCTCCGGTTACGGCACCCCGCCGCCCTCTGGTGGCCCCGCCGCCGGCTACTACGCCGGCCAGCCCGGGATGCCGTCGGCCACCAAGCAGCCGATCCTGAGCATCCTGTCGATGATCGCCGGAGTCATCGGCATCCTCGGGTCCCCGGTTGCGTTCTTCCCGATTTTCGGTGGCATCCTCGCCATCATCTTGCCGGCCGCCGGCGTGGTCCTGGGTTTCATCGCCCGCAACAAGGAACCGAACGGCAAGGGCTTCTGGCTGACCGGGATCATCACAGGCTTCGTGGGTATCGCCCTGGCGCTGCTCAGCATTCTGCTCTGGGCGCTGGTGTTCGCGACCGTGCCGATGAACAATTACAACTACTAACCGCACAGCGAGTAGTCGAGAATCGAGTCCACACGCATGTCGCAGTCCGGGCAGCCCGAAACCCGGGCGGAGCGGGAGCAGTCAGTTCCGCCCGCCGGGACGCCGGCGTTGTCGCGCGCACAGGCGCGGGCTGCCGAGGCCAGGGCCGCTGAGCTGCGGGCACCCGCCGGGCGTTCGCCCGACCTGACCCGGCCGCCGGTCGCCGGCGAGCTCGCCTACGAGTCCACCATCACCGCGCCCACCGAGTGGGTGCCGTACGTGTACACCACCGCCGAGATCCAGACCCATGCGGCCCGCCGTGGTCTCGGCGTCGCTGCCGCGGTCTGCGGGGTGCTCGGGGTGCTGGCCGGCATATTCGTGATCTGGGGGGCGCCCCTGAGCATCGCCGCGGTCGTGCTCGCTCTGGTGGCCAGGTACGTGGAGCGCCGCTCCGGCGGCCTCTGGCTCCTCGGCCTGCTCAGCGGTCTGTTGGGCATCCTGATGGCGGTGCTGTGGTTCGTCGTGATCACCCGGATGCTGCCCGCCTACTTCGGCTGAGCCGCACCCGCGAGCCGGCTGACGCCGGTCAGACCCGTTCCACCAGCAGCGCCACCTTGTGCCCGGCCGCGCGGGTCACCACCAGGGTTGCCGATTCCGGGCCCTTGAGCTTCAACCGGGTGCGCAGGGTCGCCGGATCCACATCCACGCCGCGCTTCTTGATCTCCAGGGTGCCGATCTTCCGTTCAGCCAGCGCCAGCCGCAGCTTCTTCTCGTCGGTGGGCAGCACCTCGAGCACCCGGAACGCCGTGGCGAACGGGGTGCGGGTCAGCGTCGGGCTGGTCAGGTAGGCCAAGCCCTCGCTGAGCATCGACGCATCCATCGATCGGGCGAGGTCACCGATCAGCCGGGCGCGGATGATGGCGCCGTCGGGTTCGTACACGTAGTCGCCGAGCTCGCCGACAGCCACATCCTCGCTGTCGGCAGGCGCGGTCAGCTCCGCGACTCCGTCCTTGCTGAGCAGTAGCGCCGACCGGCGGATGCCCGGCCGCGCGAGCGCACCGAACCACAGCCCCATCTCCACCAGCTTGCCGTCCACCGACACCCACTGGGCCTCCGCGGTCTCGGGGATCTGGTCGCGGTCGTGGCCGGGACCGAGCTTGACGCCGACGGGCATCCGTTTGCTCAGGGCGTAGACGTCATCGAGGTTGGGGGAGTAGTCCTCTGACCGGGTGAGCCGGCTGGTGTTGCCGTGCCCGGCCGTGCGGCGGGCCGGGTCGAACCAGAGCGCGTCGAACTCGGTGGGGTCGATGTCGGCCGCGTCGGCGCAGCGCACTGAGGAGGTCGGAAAGGGGGCCAGGTTGAAGCTGGCGACCGTGGCGGTGACCTCGTCGACGTCGATCGCGGTCACCGTCAGCTCCATCGCGGCCATCGCCATGGCGTCGCCGCCGATGCCGCAGCCCACGTCGGCGACCCGGGTGAGGCCGGCCTCCACGAACCGGCCGGCGTGCAGGGCGGCGACCCGCAACCGGGTGGCCTGCTCCAGGCCGGCCTCGGTGAACAGCATCCGGCTGGCAAAGTCGCCGAACTTGCCCGTCGCCTTCGCCCGCAGCCGGGACTGGTAGAGCACCGCGTTGACCAGGGCGGGGGAGTGCCCGGCCTTGCGTAGGGCACTGACCGTGCGCACGACGTCGGCACCGGCCTCGTAGACGGGCAGGGAGTCCAGCAGGCGCAGGCCTTCGGGTGAGAGCAGCTCAACGAGCTCGGCGCGTTCCATCCCGCAAACCTATCAAGCCAAACCGGGCCGCACCCCGAGCACTCTGGCACTCACGTTGCGTGAGTGCCAGTTGCGCCCTAAACTCGACTTAGCACTCTCGCTGTGAGTCTGCTAACTACGTCTTAGCTAAGAAAGAGGTCAACCGTGTCGGTCTCCATCAAGCCGCTCGAAGATCGCATCGTCATCAAGCAGGTGGATGCAGAACAGACCACCGCTTCCGGACTTGTGATCCCGGACACCGCCAAAGAGAAGCCCCAGGAAGGCGAAGTTGTCGCCGTCGGCCCCGGCCGCATCGACGACAACGGCAACCGCATCCCGCTCGACGTCGCCGTCGGCGACAAGGTGATCTACTCCAAGTACGGTGGAACCGAAGTCAAGTTCGGTGGCGAGGACCTCCTCGTTCTGTCGGCTCGCGACGTTCTCGCGGTCGTCGTTCGCTAGTCACACCGCATATCGTTGAATCCCGGATGGCCTCGGCCATCCGGGATTTTTCGCGTCCAGAGGGGTAGCAACGTGCACGAGAATCCGACAGATCCCACCGGGGCCGCCGAGCCGACCGAGCCGGTGGATGCGGCCCGGAGCGGGATGCGCCCGGTCCGCAGTTCCGCGAGCACGGGCCTCATCTTCGCGATCTGCGCCTACGGCATGTGGGGATTCCTGCCGTTGTATTTCCTTTTCCTGGCCCCGACCGGAGCGTTCGAGATCGTGGCCTGGCGGGTGCTGTTCTCGCTGGTGTTCTGCGCGGTCCTGATCCTGGCCACCCGGGCCTGGCGGCCGCTCGTGGCCGCACTGCGTTCGCCGCGCATCGTGTGGACGATGGGGCTGGCCGGGGTGTTGATCTTCATCAACTGGCAGACCTTCATCCTCGGCACCCTGAGCGGCCGCGTCGTCGAAACGGCGCTGGGCTATTTCATCAACCCGATCATCACGGTGCTGCTGGGCGTCCTGGTGCTGCACGAGAAGCTGCGCAGGGCCCAGTGGGCTGCCGTGGTGATCAGCTTCATCGCCGTGATCGTGCTCAGCGTCGGCTACGGCACCGTGCCCTGGATCTCCCTGATCCTGGCGTTCTCCTTCGGCTTCTACGGCCTGATCAAGAAGCGGGTCGGCGGTCACATCGACGCGCTCTCCGGGCTGACCCTGGAAACTCTCTGGCTCACGCCGATCGCGATCATCCAACTGGTCGTGGTCTCGCTGATCTCCGGCCTCACCTTCGGCACCGTCTCGACGGTGCACACCATCGCGCTGATCGGCACCGGTGTGCTCACCGCGGTGCCGCTGCTCTTCTTCGCGGCCGCGTCCCGGCGCCTGCCGTTGACCACGATGGGACTCGTGCAGTACCTCGCACCGGTGCTGCAATTCATCGCCGGCGTGGTCATCCTGCACGAGCCGATGCCGCCGGAACGGTGGCTCGGATTCGGGTTGGTCTGGCTCGCGCTGATCGTGCTGACCGTCGATATGGTGCGGGCGGGGCGGGCGCAGCGCCGGCCGGTTATCGACCCGATTTAGGGGCTCAGAGCCAAGCATCCTGATCAGGGGGCCGTTCGTAACGATTTGGTCGCGTTACACGGCTGTAACACGACCGCCTTGTTTGATGTCGTTCGGGTGAATACCTTTGCAGCACGGCAACGATCGTTTGCCGTGCTCTAACCTTCGATTCCCCTTACCCTAGGAGCAACATGAGCGTATTCGCGAAGGCCTCGGCCTCCCGCTCGGCCCGCGCCGTCGTCACCGGCGTCGCCATCTTCGGCGTCAGCGCCCTTCTGCTCACCGGATGCAGCACCGACGCAGCCGAGCCGGCCGCTTCGGACGCACCCGCGGCGGAAAGCACTGTCGCTGAGATCACCGCCGGCGACCGCGCCCTGGACCTGAAGGTCGGCACGATCCTCCCCCAGAGTGGTGGGCTCGCCTTCCTCGGCCCGCCCGAAGAAGCCGGTGTTCAGCTCGCCGTCGAGGAGATCAAAGCTGCCGGCCTGGGCATCGACATCGAAGCCATCCTCCGCGACTCGGGCGACACCACGACCGATACCGCCACCGTCTCCGTGACCGACCTGCTCTCGCAGGATGTCTCGGCGATCGTCGGTGCGGCGTCCTCGGGTGTCTCCAAGACCGTCATCGACCAGATCACCGGCGCCGGCGTCGTGCAGTTCTCGCCGGCCAACACCTCGGCGGACTTCACGGACTACGACGACAAGGGGCTCTTCTGGCGCACCGCTCCGTCCGACATCCTGCAGGGTGAAGTCCTGGGCAACCTGATCGCCGAAGACGGCAACAGCACCCTGGGCCTGATCGTGCTCAACGACGCCTACGGAACCGGCCTGGCCGAGTTCACCACCACGGCCTTCGAGGCTGCCGGCGGAGAGGTCGTCGCCAGCGCGAGCTTCAACGAGGGCGACGCCAACTTCTCGGCCCAGATCGCCGAAGTCACCGCGGCCAACCCCGACGCGATCGCTCTGATCACGTTCGACCAGGCCAAGGTCATCACCCCGGACCTCGTGGCGAGCGGCTTCCCCGGCGACAAGCTGTACTTCGTCGACGGCAACCTGGCCGACTACAGCGAGGACTTCGCTGCCGGCCTGATCGAGGGCTCGAAGGGCACGCTGCCCGGCCTGGACACCGCGACCCTCGGTGACTTCACCGGCCGTCTGCTCGAGATCGACCCGGCCCTGACCGACTTCAGCTACGCGGCTGAATCCTACGACGCCGTCATCCTGATCGCCCTGGCTGCGTACGCAGCCAACGACGTGTCGGGTGAGTCGATCGCCAAGTACCTCCAGCAGGTATCCGGTGGCTCCGGTGAGGGCGAGAAGGTCACCGACTTCGCGTCGGGCGCCGCGCTCCTCGCCGAGGGCAAGCAGATCGACTACGACGGTTACTCCGGCACGATCACGTTCGACGAGAACGGCGACCCGACCGACGCAACCATCGGCATCTTCGAATTCGGTGCAGACAACAAGTACAGCCGCATCAACTAGTCACCCCCGCTGACTCGCGGTACACCACAGCAGACGTACCGCGACACGCACAGAAGGGCCCCGGCTTCGGCCGGGGCCCTTTCGCGTGCCCGGTGGCCGGTCGCCGCCGAGTGACGGGGCGCCGGATGCCGGCCAGGGGGAGCGGCAGCCGTGGGCGGCAGCAGCGGAGGCCGGCCAGTAGATGGCGGCCGCCACGGGCCCGCTGCGGGTCTTTAGGCGGCGGAGGCGCGGAGCTGCGCGGCTGGGGCGGCCAACGGCGTCAGAACGGCTCCTGGCGCCGCCGGTGAAACGCGAGATGCCCCGCTGCGGACCAGTTGCCCCGGTAGACCGGGGCAACTCGTCCGCAACGGGGCAAGTCGGTGGTGCGGATGGTGCGGGAGGGTTAGTCGTCCTGACCCAGGGTGCCCAGGTACAGGCCGATCACCTTGGGGTCGTTCAGCAGCTCCCGCCCGGTGCCGGTGTAGGCATCCCGACCCTGATCGAGCACGTAGCCTCGGTCGCAGATCTGCAGGCAGCGGCGGGCGTTCTGCTCCACCATGATCGTGGTCACGCCGGCCTTGTTGATCTCCTTCACCCGCAGGAACGCCTCGTCCTGACGCACCGGGGACAAACCGGCCGAAGGCTCGTCGAGCAGCAGCACGTGCGGGCCCATCATCAGCGCCCGCGACATCGCCACCATCTGGCGCTCGCCGCCGGAAAGCGACCCGGCCCGCTGGCCGAGGCGCTTGCGCAGCTCCGGGAAGATCTCGGTGACGAACTCGAGCCGCTCGGCCAGACCCTTGGGCTTCTGGTACATGCCCATCTCCAGGTTCTCCTGGATCGTCAGCGTCGGGAAGACGTTGTTGGTCTGCGGCACGAAGCCCACGCCCTTGGCGACCAGCTTGTTGGCCTTGAGGTTCGTGATGTCGTCACCGCGCAACCGGATCTCGCCCTCGCGTACCTTGACCAGGCCGAAGATCGACTTGAGCAGGGTCGACTTGCCGGCCCCGTTCGGGCCGATGATGCCGATCAGTTCGCCGTCGTAGGCGGTGAGCGAGCATTCGTTGAGGATGTTGACGCCGGGCACGTACCCGGCCGTCACGTTCTTGACCTCGACGACCGCCTTCCGCACCGGGGCCGGGGTGGCGTCGATCAGCGGGCTAGAGTTCGTCATCGAGCAGCTCCTTAATGGCTCCGACATGTTCCTTCTCGGCGTCGGGATCCTCGCCGAGGTCCTCGTCGTGGTGCTGGCCCAGGTACGCGTCGATGACAGCTTGGTTGCGCATCACCTCGTGCGGGTCGCCCTCGGCGACCACCTTGCCCTCGGCCATCACGATCACCCAGTCGGCGATGTGCCGCACCATGTGCATGTCGTGCTCAACGAAGAGCACGCTCATGCCTTCGGCCTTGAGGTTGAGGATGTGGTCGAGCAGCGACTGGGTCAACGCCGGGTTGACGCCGGCCATGGGCTCGTCGAGCATCACCAGGGTGGGGTCGCTCATCAGCGCCCGTGCCATTTCGAGGAGCTTGCGCTGCCCGCCGGAGAGGCTGGCCGCGTAGTCGTCCTTCTTGGTGTCGAGCTTGAACCGGGTGAGCAGGTCCAGCGCCTTGACCTTGTTGTCGGCCTCCTGCTGACGCCAGAGGAACGGCAGGACGGCGCGGAACAGGTTCTCGCCCACCTGCGCCTTCGCGCCGAGCAGCATATTGTCCATCACCGTCAGCAGGCCCAGGGCCTTGGTGAGCTGGAAGGTGCGCACCTGTCCCATCCTGGCGACCTTGAACGCGGCCATGCCGCCGATGGGGGTGCCCTCGAAGGTCCACGAGCCGGTGTCCGGCTTGTCGAACCCGGTGAGCAGGTTGAACAGGGTGGTCTTGCCGGCCCCGTTCGGCCCGATCAGAGCGGTGATGGCGCCGCGGGGAATCTCGAGGTGCTCGACATCCACCGCCTTGAGGCCGCCGAAGGTGCGGCTGACGCCGTCGACCACGAGGATCGGGTCCTTCTTCTTGCAGCCGGGGACGGCCTCCCCGATGTGCATGTCAACTGTCTTGACGGGCTTGCCGGTGGGAACACTGTTACTTGACAAAAGCCAGCTCCTTCTTGTTTCCGAAGATGCCCTGGGGTCTGTAGATCACAATGAGCATGATCGCGACGCCCACCAGGATGAAACGCAGCTGTCCGGCCTGGATGCTCGTCAGGAACGGGATCCAGCCGGCCTCCACGGCCCGGGCGATGAACCCGGAGAAGAACGACAGCAGCACCCAGAAGACCATCGAGCCGATGACCGGACCGAGGATGGTCGCCGCTCCACCGAGCAGCAGGATGGCGTAGACGAAGAACGTCAGCGAGGTCTGGTAGTTCGACGGCACCACGGCACGCGGCAGCACGAAGATCATGCCGGCGATGGTGCCGAAGACGCCACCGAGGATCAGCGACTGCATCTTGTAGAAGTACACGTTCTTGCCCAGGGCGCGAACGGCGTCTTCGTCCTCGCGGATGCCCTTGATCACGCGGCCCCACGGGCTGCGCATGATCTGCCAGGTGAACAGGCAGGCGAGGATCACGATGGTCCAGGCCACGATGCGCAGCCACCAGTCGTAGGCGTTGTACTCGAACGGACCGAACCCGTAGGTGCCGTCGGGGATCGGGTTGAGGGCAGCGAATCCGCCCTTGTACCCGCTGAGCCCGTTGGCCGAACCGGTGATCGGTTCGAAGGTATTGGTCGTGAACAGTAGGCGCACGATCTCCGCGGCCGCGATGGTGACGATGGCCAGGTAGTCCGCCCGCAACCGCAGGGTCGGGATACCCAGAACCAACGCGAAGATCACGGATGCGCCGATCCCGACGAGCACCGCCGCCCAGACCGGGAAGCCGAAGCTCAGGGTCGAGATGGCGTACCCATAGGCGCCGAGGGCCATGAAGCCGGCCTGGCCGAAGTTGAGCAGGCCGGTGTAGCCGAAGTGAATTGCCAGTCCCAACGCCGCGAGGGCGTAGGCGGCGGTGGTCGGGCTGATCAGCTCGACGGCCGCGTTGCTAAAGATTGCTCCCCAGTCGATCATCGTCAGCCCCTAGCCAATTCTCTCTTTGCGACCCAAGATGCCTTGCGGCCGAAGCAGCAGCACCAGGATCAAAACGACAAGTGCACCGACGTATTTCAGGTCGGACGGAATCCACAGCGTCGACAGCTCGACGAACAGGCCCACGATGATCGATCCCACGAGGGCGCCGAACGCCGTGCCGAGACCGCCGAGGGTGGTGGCAGCGAAAACCAGCAGAAGGATCTGGAAGCCCATGTCCCAACTGACCCCCGGCCGGAAGTAGGCCCAGAGCACCCCGGAGAGGCCGGCGAGCGACCCGCCGACGATCCAGACGATGCGGATGACACCATCCACGTCGATGCCGCTGGCGGAGGCGAGGCTGGGGTTGTCGGAAACGGCCCTGGTGGCCTTGCCGATCCGGGTGCGCAGCAGGAAGTAGGAGACCGCGAGAAGCACGACGATGCTGATACCCATGCTGGCGAGGTCGATCGGCGACAGCGAGATCGGGCCGAACTTGAGGTCGGTCATGCCAGAGCCGGGCAGCTGGCTGGTGCCGCCGCCGTAGAACAGCTGGAAGGTGTACCGCAGCGCCAGCGAGAGGCCGATGCTGACGATCATCAGCGGGATCAACCCGACGCCCTTCTTCCGCAGGGGTTTCCAGATGGTGGCGTCGAGCCCGAAGCCCAACAGCCCGCTGAGGGCGATCGCCAACAGGATCGCCAGCCAGATCGGCAGCCCGAGCGTCGTGCTGAGGGTGAGGGTGGCCAACGCACCGAAGGTGATCATCTCCGCGTGCGCGAAGTTGCTCAGGCCCGTGGTGCCGAAGATCAGCGACATGCCAATCGCGGCCAAGGCCAGCAGCAGGCCGAAGTTCAGGCCGTTGACGAAGCGGTTCACGAACTGGTCGAAGAAGCTGACCGTCGTGCGTTCGCCCTCGCCGAGGAAGAAGTTCACCGACTTCACCTGGGTGAGGCCGAACTCGGCTTCGATCTCGGCACCGCCCTTGGCGACGACCACACCTTTAGGGAGAGTGTCCTCGTCGAGGGTGACCGTGTAGGTCTCCTTCTCCGGAACGCCGATGCGCCACTTGCCCTCGGCATCCGTGACGACCTCGGCCTCGTAGCCGGAGCCTTCAACGGAGATGAGCACGTCTTCGATGGGTTCGCCACCGAATTGCACATTTCCCGAGAGCACATATTCGTACTGGTCAGTGTTGATCTCGTCGGCATGAGCCGCGCTCGCCGCGAACGTTGAAAACGTCAGGGCGGTCAGGAGTAGGCCGAAAAGCAGCACCATCATCCTGGGCGTGAATCTGCGGACAGCGTGTGTATTGCTCACTGCACCTCCATGGCGGCACCGTCGGTGCGTATTCGAACTGGCACGGACTTGCCTGCCAGCGACCTTGCTGACAGTACGTGCCGATTATGTCGCATATGTTTCGTACGCCGAATTCAGGGCAATCGATTTTGGATCGCGGAATGCGCCAAGCGCATCGTCGCTTAACATTGAGTACCGGTTGCATCCCAGGGATTTCCGGACTTTTTTCCATATCCGCGAATGCAAAAGGGGTTTCATGGATCAGCCAGATCCGTTCGGTTTCACCGGACTCACCTACGACGACGTCCTTCTCCTGCCGGGTCACACCGACGTCATTCCGAGCGAGGCCGAGACAAAGTCCCGGCTAACCCGCAGAATCAGCGTCGCGACGCCGCTGTTGTCCAGCGCGATGGACACCGTCACCGAGACCCGCATGGCCATCGCCATGGCTCGTGAAGGCGGCCTGGGCATCTTGCACCGCAACCTGTCGATCGCCGACCAGGCCGAGCAGGTGGACCTGGTCAAGCGCAGCGAATCCGGCATGATTACCAATCCGGTAACGACTTCGCCCGACGCCACCGTGGCCGAGGTGGATGCCCTCTGCGGGCAGTTCCGCATCAGCGGCCTGCCGGTCGTCGACAACGACGGTGTGCTCGTGGGGATCATCACCAACCGCGACATGCGCTTCGTCTCCGCCGTGGCCAAGCACACCACCCGGGTGCGCGAGGTCATGACCACGTCGCCGCTGATCACCGGCAAGGTGGGCATGGCCCCCATGGACGCCGTGGCCATCTTCGCCACCCACAAGATCGAGAAGCTGCCGCTCGTCGACGACGCCGGCCGGTTGACCGGCCTGATCACCGTCAAGGACTTCGACAAGAGCGAGGAATACCCCAACGCCACCAAGGACGACGCCGGGCGCCTGCGCGTCGGCGCGGCCATCGGCTTCTTCGGTGACGCCTGGCGCCGGGCATCCGCCCTGCTCGAGGCGGGCGTTGACGTTCTCGTGGTCGACACCGCCAACGGCGACAGCGCCGGCGTGCTCGAGATCATCCGCAAGCTGAAGTCCGACTCGGCCTTCTCCGACGTCGACGTCATCGGCGGCAACGTCGCCACCCGCTCCGGCGCGCAGGCGCTCATCGACGCGGGCGCGGATGCCATCAAGGTGGGCGTGGGCCCCGGCTCGATCTGCACCACCCGCATCGTCGCCGGCGTGGGCGTGCCGCAGATCACCGCGGTCTACCAGGCTTCCCTGGCCGCACGGGAGACCGGCGTGCCGGTCATCGCCGACGGCGGACTGCAGTACTCCGGTGACATCGCCAAGGCGCTCGTCGCCGGCGCCGACACCGTGATGCTCGGCTCCCTGCTGGCCGGCTGCGACGAAAGCCCCGGCGAGCTCGTCTTCGTCAACGGCAAGCAGTTCAAGACCTACCGCGGCATGGGATCGCTGGGCGCGCTGCAGACCCGGGGCAACAAGACCTCCTACTCGAAGGACCGTTACTTCCAGTCGGATGTGCCCAGCGACGACAAGCTCATCCCCGAGGGCATCGAGGGCCAGGTGCCCTACCGTGGCCCGGTGTCGAACGTGGCGTACCAGCTCATCGGCGGGCTGCGCCAGTCGATGTTCTACGTGGGCGCGCGCACCATCGACGAGCTCAAGCAGAAGGGCAAGTTCGTGCGCATCACCGCCGCGGGCCTGAAGGAGAGCCACCCGCACGACGTGCAGATCGTGGTCGAGGCGCCCAACTACCGCCGCTAACTTCCCGCAACTGTTGCCCTAACGGACATGTGCGCCCGGTACGCCGGGCGCACATGTCCGTTTTGGCAACAGAAGGGTCGGGGGCGGGGCTGAGTGCGGGCTGCGACTAAACTGAGCGGGTGAGTATGGAAATCGAAATCGGCCGGTCCAAGCGCGCACGCCGCGTATACGCCTTCGACGACATCGCGGTGGTGCCCAGTCGGCGCACCCGTGACCCCGAGGATGTGTCGGTCGGCTGGTCCATCGACGCCTACCAGTTCGACATCCCGTTCCTTGCCGCCCCGATGGACTCCGTCGTCTCCCCGACGACGGCGATCATGATGGGCCAGCTGGGCGGCCTCGGTGTCCTGGACCTCGAGGGCCTCTGGACCCGGTACGAGAACCCGGAGCCGCTGCTGGCCGAGATCCGTGAGCTGCCCGCCGACAAGACCACGGCGCGCATGCAGGAAATCTACGCCGAGCCGATCAAGCCGGCCCTGGTCACCGAGCGTCTCGCTGAGATCCGCGCCGCCGGCGTCACCGTCGCGGCCGCCCTGTCGCCGCAGCGCACCCAGGAGCTCTACGAGACCGTCGTCGCCGCCGGCGTCGACCTCTTCGTCATCCGCGGCACCACGGTCAGTGCCGAGCACGTCTCGCGCAACCAGGAGCCGCTGAACCTCAAGAAGTTCATCTACGACCTCGACGTTCCCGTCATCGTCGGCGGCGCCGCCACCTACACCGCGGCGCTGCACCTGATGCGCACCGGCGCGGCCGGCGTGCTCGTCGGCTTCGGCGGCGGCGCGGCGTCCACCACCCGCACCAGCCTCGGTATCCACGCCCCCATGGCCACCGCCGTGGCCGACGTCGCCGGCGCTCGCCGCGACTACATGGACGAATCCGGCGGCCGCTACGTGCACGTGATCGCCGACGGCGGGCTGAGCACCTCCGGCGACATCGTCAAGGCCATAGCCTGCGGTGCGGATGCCGTGATGCTCGGTACCGCCCTGGCCCGCGCCACCGACGCCCCCGGCGGCGGTTTCCACTGGGGTGCCGAAGCCCACCACTCGCAGCTGCCCCGAGGCAAGCGCGTGGAGGTCGGCACCGTCGCCCCGCTCGAGGCGATCCTCTACGGACCGGCACCGGTCGCCGACGGCACCGCTAACCTGGTCGGCGCCCTGCGCCGCTCGATGGCGACCACCGGCTACAGCGGAATCAAGGAATTTCAACGGGTTGAGGTAGTTGTCGCGCCGTACTGAGTGAACTAGCGTCGAAGCAAGCACCACCGATGGCGATGGGAGTTTGCAGATGACGCACGATAACTCGGTTACCAGGTCCACGAAGCTCGGACCTGAGGAACGCGCGGCGGCGATCGAACGCCTCAAATCCAAGGAACTCGACATTCTCGTGGTCGGCGGCGGCATCGTCGGCACCGGCAGCGCGCTGGATGCCGTCACCCGCGGGCTGAGCGTGGGCATGCTCGAGGCCAGAGACTGGGCGTCGGGTACCTCCAGCCGCTCGTCGAAGCTCGTGCACGGCGGCATCCGCTACCTGGAACAGCTCGACTTTCGGCTGGTGCGGGAGGCCCTCACCGAACGCGGTCTGCTGCTCAAGCGCATCGCCCCGCACCTGGTCAAGCCGGTGCGCTTTCTCTACCCGCTGCAGAAGCGGGTCGTCGAACGCGGCTATGTGGGCGCCGGGATGCTGCTCTACGACGTGCTCTCCTATATCGGCGGTCGGCCCGGCGTGCCGCACCACCGGCACCTCAGCCGCAGCCAGGTGGCGAAGCTGGTGCCCAGCCTCAGCCACGACGCCCTCGTCGGCGGCATCACCTACTACGACGCTCAGGTCGACGACGCACTCTACGTGGCGTCGCTGGCGCGCACGGCATCGGCCTACGGCGCCCACGTGGCCAGCCGGGTGCGGGTGGAGGGTTTCCTCAAGGTGGGCGAACGGGTCGTCGGCGTGCAGGCGCACGACCTGCAGACAGGGGAGCGCTTCGAGGTGCGGGCCAAGCAGGTCGTCAACGCCACCGGCGTCTGGACTGACGACACCCAGCGGATGGTCGGCGAACGCGGCACCTTCAAGGTGCGCGCGTCCAAGGGCATCCACCTCGTCGTGCCGCGGGACAGGTTCCAGTCGTCGATGGGCCTGCTGCTGCGCACCGAGAAGAGCGTGCTCTTCGTGATCCCGTGGGGCCGGCACTGGCTGATCGGCACCACCGACACCGACTGGCACCTGGACAAGGCGCATCCGGCCGCCACGGCCGCGGACATCGACTACCTGCTCGAACACGTCAACGCCGTGCTGCAGGTGCCGCTGACCCGGGAAGACGTGGAGGGTGTCTACGCCGGCCTCCGCCCGCTGCTGGCGGGGGAGTCCGAGCAGACCTCCAAGCTCTCCCGCGAGCACCTCGTCGGGCACTCGGTGCCCGGCCTGGTAGTGATCGCCGGCGGCAAGTGGACCACCTACAGGGTGATGGCCAAGGACGCGATCGACGCCGCGGTGGATGCCCTCGACGGGCTGGTTCCGCCGTCCACGACCAAGGAGATCCCGTTGCTCGGCGCCGAGGGCTACCGGGCGGCGTGGAACAAGCGCGGCAAGATCGCCCATGCGTTCAACCTGCACACCGTGCGCATCGAGCACCTGCTCAACCGCTACGGCACCCTCACCGACGAGTTGCTCGACCTGATCAAGGAGAAGCCGGAGCTGGCCGACCCGTTGCCCGGCGCCGACGACTACATCCAGGCCGAGGTTGTGTACGCCGCGACCCACATGGGCGCGCTGCACCTCGAGGACGTGCTCGCCCGACGCACCCGCATCTCCATCGAGGCCTGGGACCGCGGGGTGTCCGCGGCACCCGTCGCGGCCCGGCTGTTGGCCGAGGTGCTCGGCTGGGACACCGAGCGTGAGGAGCGGGAGGTGTCGATCTACCTCAAGCGGGTCGCCGCCGAACGGGCCTCGCAGACCCAGCCCGACGACGAATCCGCCGACCGGGTGCGGTTGGAGGCGCCGGACATCGTGACGAGCTGAGCCCGCGGGGTCACTGCGCCTTCTGTCGGCGACCGCGCCCGCTATAGCGGGCGCGGTCGCCCGTACGAGGTGCAGTGAGCGGCGCGGGTCGCAGCGGGTGAGGTCGCGCTCTCAGCGAGCCCGGGGGATGCCGTTGCGGGTGAGGAGATCTCCCAGAGCAGGGAGGGATGTGGCAACCGACCAGTCCCACCGGAACACGCCCAACCCCAGTGCGCGCAGTCGGTCTTCCCGTATCTTTTCGGCCATGACGATATCGGCAGTGGAGCGTCCGCCGGTGAACTCGTCGCGCAGGTACTTACCGTGCCCATCGAATTCGCCGACCCTGCCGACGGAGCGCCAGAAGAAGTCGGTGAACCCGATCAGGCCCGCGTGATCCCAGTGTGGCACCTGTAACTCGGGCAGGAGAAAACCCAGCAAGAAGATTCCGGCCCGGCTGATCGATTCTCCGGCCGACCCGGAGAGCGGTGAAGCGAACTCCAGGACCCGCCCAGCGGCCGCGCGACCGGTAACCCGCCCGAGCTGGTCGAACGCGCGGTCGAGGTCTGCTCGGGTCGCCAGGGCGTGACCGTCGCGTGATTGGTAGATGGCTTTGTCCACGACCGCCACCGCCTGGCCGAACCTGAGCACCCTGGCGAGTGCCACCGCGGTCGCCGCGACCGAGGTCACCCGAAGCCCCTCGTGCTCCACGACGTCGAGGCTGTGCTCCTGCGGATGACGGATCACGCCGCGCCGGGACCGTCCGCCCGCCGCCGTCGTGGTGGCAAGGTGAATATCCGCCGGCCAGGCACCAACAATCGGCAATCCCCATAGCGCCGCCGCCGAGACGTGCGAGTACACAGCCGGTGCCTCCGCCGTGGCGGCATGTGCGTGGATCCGACGGAGGTAACGCGCATCCGCGCCCAGGGCATCCCACTCGGCAGCGCGTGTGTAAACCCCGCGGCGGAGGCGGATGACGGTGTGACGTTCGTATTCTCGGCGGAGCTCGTGGTGGAGGCCGACTCGCGCCGCGTCGCTCGCCAGGATGAGCCCGCTGTGGCCGGACAACGCGGCGAGGACGTCCAGGCTGCCTGATGATGTGGTGGTCATGCCCCGAGGCTGGCGCATCGTCGGGCCCGGCGGCGGCGGGACGTATCTGTGCACTTCCTCGGCCCGTCCCCAGGCTGTGGATCGCAGACCGCCCGCCCAACCCGCCCGCCCGACCCGCCCGTCACTGCACCTCGTGTGGCCGATCGCGCCCGCTATAGCGGGCGCCGTCACCCGTAGGAGGCGCACCGAACCCGTCCCGGGGCAATCACGGGGCGGGGCGAGCCGAGCGGATGCGCCGGTGCCGCGGCCCGCCCGACCGGCGAACACGCTCCGGTAGAATGACTAGACCGCCCTCAAGCCTTCAGGAGTCGCACCATGGTTGACGTTCGACGGGTCAAGCTCCCCGGTGTGGGTGTACTGCACACCTTCATCACCGACGACGGCGGCAAGGTCGGTGTCATCGCGCACCGCTCCGGTCACAGCGATCTGATCACCTTCGCCGACGACGAGGGTGGCCCCGACGCCAGCAAGGTGTCGCTGCGCCTGAGCGAGGACGAGGCGCACACCCTCGCCGAACTGCTCGGCGGCACCCAGATCACCGAGTCGCTCACCGCGCTCGACCAGATCCCCGGGCTCAGCATCGACTGGTTCACCGTGGACTACGAAGACCACATCGCCGGCCAGCCGCTGGGCAACCCCGCCGAGCGCGGCATCGCCGGGCTCACGGTGGTGGCCGTGGTGCGCGGCGAATCCGCCAACCCCGCGCCCGCGCCCGACTTCAAGGTCTTCCCCGGCGACACCCTCGTCGTGGCCGGCTCTCCCGAGAAGGTGGCGAAGGCCTTCGCCTTCTTCCGCACCGGTGCGATCACGTCCAAGCCCGTCGACGCGCCGCCAGGAGGGTAGCCGATGCACCTCGGTGAAGATCTCCTCACCCTGGGCATCCTGCTCGTGGTGGCCTACGTGCTCGGCCGGTTGGGCAAACTGATCGGCCTGCCGTCGATCCCGATCTACATGATCGTGGGCCTGCTGGCCAGCCCGTACACCGGATGGTTCCCGCTGGACTTCAATTCGGCCGACATCGAACTGATCGCGGTCTTCGGGCTCATCCTGCTCCTGTTCAGCCTGGGGCTCGAGTTCGACCAGGAGGCCTTCTTCGGCGACGCCGGAAAACTGCTGATCTCCGGCGGCTCCTGGATCCTGATCAACATGGGCGCCGGGTTCGCGTTCGGCCTGATGACAGGCTGGGGCGCCAGGGAAGCCCTGGTCATCGCGGGCATGACCGGCACCTCGTCCAGTGCGATCATCACCAAACTGCTCATCGAACTGCGCCGGCTGGCCAACAAGGAAACCCCGATGATCCTCGGGGTGACCGTCGTCGGTGACATCTTCATCGCCGTGTACCTGGCCATCGTGTCCGTGGTGCTCAGCGGCAAGACCGAGATCTGGCCGATCGTGCTGCAACTGGGCATCGCGTTCCTGTTCCTCGTGGTGATGTTCTCCGTCGCCCGGTGGGGCGGCCGGGTCGTGTCCAGACTGATGCGCACCAAGGACGACGAACTCTTCACCATCCTGTTCTTCGGCCTGGCCGTGCTCTTCGCCGGCATCGGCGAGATCATCGGCGTCACCGACGCCATCGGCGCATTCCTTATTGGCGTGGTCCTGGGCGCGAGCACCTACCGGGGCCGCATCGAACGGGTGGCGGTGCCGCTGCGCGACGTCTTCGGGGCGTTCTTCTTCCTCAACTTCGGCCTGGCGCTGAACGTGGCCGAATTCGGCTCGGTCATCGTCCTGGTGGGAATCGCCATCGTGATGACCTTCGCGCTCAGCCTGGCCTCGGGCGCGCTGTTGGCCCGGATGCACCAGATGGGGCTGCGCGAAGGACTGAACACCGCCGCGATCTTCGTCAACCGCGGCGAGTTCACCCTGATCCTGGCAACCCTGTCGGTCAGCGCCGGCCTTGACCCGCGGCTGCAGCCCTTCGCGGGCCTCTACGTGCTGACCATGGCGATCCTCGGCCCCCTGTTCACCGCCAACTCGGAGAAGATCGGCGCTGCCCTCAGCCGGCGCTCCCGAGCGGCGCATCCGCCCACCCGCACCCCGGAGCGAGACGCCATGCGCGCCGAAGAGATCGCTCTGGTTGAGGCGGTCACCCATGACCAGAAATCCGGCGACCCGATGGTGGACTTCATCTCCGACACGTACCCGACCCCGAAGAAAAAAACCGACCAGGCCGGCCAGGACGACCAGACGGGTGATTACTCATGATGCGCATGATGGTGCGTCCCCGGTGGATCGCCGCGCTGCTGCTGGCGTTGGCCATCGCCGGCGCCTTCGCTGCCCTCGGCCAGTGGCAGCTGGCCCGCGCCATCTCGTCCGGCGAGGTCATCGAGCGCACCACCGAGACCGTGCAACCACTCAAAGACACGGTGTCACCGGATGGGCCGCCCGCGAAGGTCGCTGAGGGCCAGATGATCGAGACGATCGGCTCGTTCGTGGCCGGTGACGAGCAGATCATCAGCGGCCGACACAACGGCGGCGAATCCGGTTTCTGGGTAGTCAGCCACTTCGTCACCGATGAGGGTGCCAGCATCGCGGTGGCCCGCGGCTGGACCGCAGACGCCGACCAGGCGGCCGCGGTCCGCGAACGGCTCGCCACACAGATGTCGATCCTGTCCCTCCAGCCGCTCACCGGCCGGTTCCTCTCGTCTGAGGCGCCCGCGCTGCCCGACGAAGACGCCGACCCGCACACGATGACCACGGTGTCCACCGCGGCGCTGATCAACCTCTGGGCCAACTGGTCCGACCAGTCCGTCTACCAGGGCTACATCGTCGACACCGTCGCCCCCGACGGTCTGACGGTCATC
The DNA here is from genome assembly GCF_004403385.1 of Cryobacterium sp. TMT4-31. NCBI lineage: Bacteria > Bacillati > Actinomycetota > Actinomycetes > Micrococcales > Microbacteriaceae > Cryobacterium > Cryobacterium sp. TMT4-31. The sequence continues at coordinate 38,196 of NZ_SOGI01000053.1, read as the reverse complement.
GACTCCCCGGAGCCCGAAGTCGAGGTTCCGTTGAACTGGCTGAACATCTTCTACGCCCTCGAGTGGGTCGTCTTCGCCGGCTTCGCCGTGTTCCTCTGGTACCGCCTGGTGCGGGATGCCTGGGAGCGCGAAACCGAGGAGGCCGAGGTCGCCGCTGCCGCTGCGGCCGAGGACGCCGCCGGTACGCCGGACGAGGCAGCCGGCCCGGCCGCTGGCACCGACCGGTCGCACGCCAACGCCCCGTAGAATTAGCCCATGCCACTTGAACCCAAGCCCGCCGACCTGCCCAGAATCCCCGGTGCGCTTCGGCTGTACCAGGTCTCGTCGATCATCACCGGTGTTCTGCTGCTACTGCTCTGCGCCGAGGTGATCGCCAAGTACCTCTTCGGCACCGAGCTTGAAGCCGGCGGCCCGAACGGTTTCCTGGCCCTGGTGCCGGATGGCACCGTGACGGCCGTCAATCTGAGCACCGGACTGCTGATGGTGCACGGCTGGTTCTACGTTCTGTATCTGTTCGCCGATTTCCGCATCTGGAGCATCATGCGCTGGCCTTTCCCCACCTTCCTACTCATCGCACTCGGAGGCATCATCCCATTCCTGTCCTTCTTCCTCGAGGCTAAGGTCGGCCAGCGGGTCAAGGCATATCTCGCCGCGAACCCCGTCGCCGCCGTCGAAAGCGGGGTCCGCGCATGAGCGCCGTGAACCCGATGGACGTCGTGGGCGCCGACGGCGCCGAGGGCGCTGAGGGCCTGGAGAACCTGATCGGAGCCGAGGAAGGCGCCGCTTCAGTTGCCACCTCCGGCATCAGCCGCCCGGTGCTCGTGGTGGACTTCGGCGCGCAGTACGCGCAGTTGATCGCCCGGCGCGTGCGCGAGGCATCCGTGTACTCGGAGATCGTGGCGCACTCGATCACCGCCGCGGAGGTCGCCGAGAAGAACCCGATCGGCATCGTGCTCTCCGGCGGACCGTCCAGCGTCTACGCCGAGGGTGCCCCCACCTTCGACCCGGCGATCTTCGACCTCGGCATCCCGGTGCTGGGCATCTGCTACGGCTTCCAGGTGATGGCCACCGCCCTCGGCGGCGAGGTCTCGCACACCGGCCAGCGCGAATATGGTTCCACCCCGGTGGTCGTCTCCGACAGCACCAACGCGCTGCTCGCCGACCAGCCCGCCGAGCAGACCGTGTGGATGAGCCACGGCGACTCGGTGTCCAAGGCCCCCGACGGCTTCACGGTACTCGCCTCCACGGTGTCGACCCCTGTGGCCGCGTTCGCCAATGACGAACGCCAGCTCTACGGCGTGCAGTGGCACCCCGAGGTCAAGCACTCCGCGCACGGCCAGCACGTGCTGGAGAACTTCCTGCACCGCGCCGCCGGCATCCCCGCCGACTGGAACAGCGGCAACGTCATCGCGGAGCAGGTCGCGCTGATTCAGGCCCAGGTGGGCACGGGCAAGGTCATCTGCGGTCTCTCCGGCGGGGTCGATTCCGCCGTCGCCGCCGCCCTGGTGCACAAGGCCATCGGCGACCAGCTGGTTTGTGTGTTCGTGGACCACGGCCTGCTGCGCGAGGATGAGCGCCGCCAGGTCGAAGAAGACTACGTCAAGGCCACCGGCATCCGCCTGGTCACGGTGGATGTGCGCGAGCAGTTCGTCAACGCGCTGGCCGGCGTCAGCGACCCGGAGACCAAGCGCAAGATCATCGGCCGCGAGTTCATCCGCACCTTCGAGCAGGCTCAGGCCGAGCTCATCAAGGAGGCCGCGGAGATCGACGGCGACCCGATCCGCTTCCTCGTGCAGGGCACCCTGTACCCCGACGTCGTCGAGTCCGGCGGCGGCAGCGGCACCGCCAACATCAAAAGTCACCACAACGTGGGCGGCCTGCCAGAGGACCTGCAGTTCGAGCTGGTCGAGCCGTTGCGCGCCCTGTTCAAGGACGAGGTGCGGGCCATCGGCGCCGAGCTGGGCCTGCCCGCCGAGATCGTGCAACGCCAGCCGTTCCCCGGACCCGGCCTGGGCATCCGCATCGTCGGCGAGGTAACCCAGGAGCGTCTGGACCTGCTGCGCCAGGCGGATGCGATCGTGCGCGCCGAACTGACCGCCGCGGGCCTTGACCGGGAGATCTGGCAGTGCCCCGTGGTGCTGCTCGCCGACGTGCGCTCGGTGGGCGTGCAGGGCGACGGCCGCACCTACGGCCACCCGATCGTGCTGCGCCCGGTGTCATCCGAGGACGCCATGACGGCCGACTGGACCCGCCTACCGTACGACCTGCTCGCGAAGATCTCCAACCGCATCACCAACGAGGTCGACGGGGTCAACCGCGTGGTTCTCGACGTCACGTCGAAGCCGCCGGGGACCATCGAATGGGAGTAGGCGTTCCGCCGCTCCCGTAGTTGTGCCGGAGGCACCCTCGCCTTGCGCGAGGGTGCTTCCGTCGTTAGGGGGCCACGGGCGCGGTATGCGGGTCAGGCGCCGCTCTGCGGGTGGCGCGCCACCCGCATAACGGCGCCTTGCCCGCTTAGCCCAAACTGGGCGCTGGCGCCTGCGAGACGACGAAAGGGCCGGCCCGAGGTGGGCCGGCCCTTTCGGGGTGTGCGGGGGAGCGCTACTCGCGGGCGATCATGAAGATGCGCAGCAGCTCGATGTAGAGCCAGACGACCGTGACCATGATGCCGAACGCGCCACTCCAGCCGTACTTGCGGGGAGCGCGGTTATTGACGCCCTTCTGGATGAAGTCGAAGTCGAGCACGAGGGAGTACGCCGCCATCAGCACGGCCAGCACCCCGATGAGCAGTCCCAGCTTGATCTCGAAACCGGCGATCGCGATGGTGCCGCTGCGCATGCCGAACGCACCGTCGACGGCGCCGAACATCATCATGCCGAAGTTGACCAGGGAGAAGACCGCGTAGCCGACCATCGCGATGAGGAACACCTTGGTGGCCCGCTTCGAGGCGCGGATCTTGCCGCTGGAGAACAGCGCCAGGGTGACACCGACGACCACGAGGGTGGCGATGACGGCCTGCACGACGACGCCACCACCGGACATCTCCTCGAAGAAGCGGGAGATGCCACCGACGAACAGTCCCTCAAGCGCGGCGTAGGCGAGGATCAGGGGCGGCGACGGCTCCTTCTTGAAGGCGTTGACCAGGCCGAGCACGAGCCCGCCGATTGCACCGACGATGAACAGGAACGGCATCACCGGGGTGAGCACCCACGCTGTCGCCGCGGCGGCCAGCAGGATCGCGAAGGCCAGGACGGTCTTCCCGATGGTGTCCTCGTAGGTCATCCGGTCGGTGTCCTGCGAACCGGCGGAGGGCGAGTTGTAGAGCGCCTGCAGGTCGTTGTCGGAGAGCACCTTGGACGTGGCAACGGCGCCGGGAGCGCCGAACGCGGCGTTTCTAAATGCGGGGTTGGAGGTAGCCATGGTTTCCTGCCTAACAATCAGCTGGTGAGGGGTGCGCGCCGGTGTCCGACGCGCGAGTCTGTGCCACAAATCTACCGGATCAACCCGTAGTTTGCTGAGAGTCTACTCAGCCTTGACCGGGTCGTGAACGGTGGCTGCGGCGGGCCCGGCGGCCATCTCGCGTTGACGCCAGAGCGCCAGCGCCCAGCCCAACCAGGCGCAGGCCACACTGGCCAGAGAACCACTCAGCAGCCCGATCCAGTGCTGGCTGTACTCGTTCAGGGCGCCCTTGAGCACGAAGCTCAGGACGATCACCGGGATCAGGGCCAGATAGCTGCGCCCCGGCCGGTGCCGGGCGAACAGCCATCCGGCCAGCAACACCGCGAATGCTCCCGCGAAATCCGGGCCGGCGATGAGCACGAGCGCGGCCAGCAGGCACGGCAGGATCACGACCAGCCGGCGCCAGAGGGCACCGGGCAGGATCAGCCAGCCGAGCAGCTGCGCGCAGGGCCCGACCACCACGAACCACAGGCTGTAGGTGCTGACCATGTTGGTCAGGGCCGCGCCGAGCAGGATCATCAGGAGGCCCACCGCATACCGCCATCGGGGGTCACCCCAGCGAACGCGGGGTGTCGGGTCGATCCAGGTGGTCACAACACAAGATTCTGGCAGGCCGCGGCTAACCTTGGGACATGCCACCCCTCGTGATCGCTCACCGCGGTGCCAGCGGCTACCGCCCGGAGCACACCGAAGCCGCCTACAGGCTCGCGTTCGCCCTGGGCGCCGACGCCGTCGAGCCCGACATCGTCGCCACCAAGGACGGCGTGCTGGTAGTGCGGCACGAGAACGAGATCTCCGGCACGACGGATGTGGCCTCCCACCCCGAATTCGCCGGCCGCCGCACGGAGAAGGTGATCGACGGTGTCGCCATGACCGGCTGGTTCACCGAGGACTTCACCTGGGCGGAGCTGCGCACCCTGCGCGCCCGCGAGCGGCTGCCCGCCCTGCGCGGCCTGAGCGCCAGCTTCGACGGACTCTTCCCGATCCTGCGGCTGCGCGACGTGTTCCGTCTGGTCGATCGGGTGGAGGCGCCGTTGGATCGGGAGCTCGGCGTTGTCGCCGAGATCAAGCACGCCAGCTACTTCGAGTCCATCGGGCTGCCGCTGGACGAACTGTTCGCCGCCGAGGTCGACGAAGCCGGCTGGAACACCGGGGAGGGCCGGCTCACCATCGAGAGCTTCGAACGCACGGTGCTGGCCCAGGTGCAGGCGCGCGGCGTCTTCGGCCGTCGGGTGTTCCTGCTCGAGGCCAGCGGAGCACCCGCCGATCTCGTTGCCAGGTTCGGCGACCGGGCCACCACCTACGCGGATTACCTCACCGACCTGGCGCTGTACCAGCTCGGCCACCAGCTCGACGGCATCAGCGTGCCCAAATCCCTCATCCTGCACACCGGCGCCGACGGCAACATCGACGGCGCCTCAGACCTGGTGGACGCCGCCCACGCCGCCGGCCTGGCGATCTACACCTGGACGCTGCGACCGGAGAACCGGTTCCTGGCCCCCAGCTTCAGGGTCGGCACCCGCAAGGCGGACTTCGGCAACTGGCAGGCCGAGTTCCGCACCATCATGGACACCGGCATCGACGGGGTCTTCGCCGACCAGCCCGACCTGGCGGTACACGTGCGCGACGGGCTGTCCGCCGGGCTGCCGCATCCGCTCTCACCCGCCTGACCCCTACCCGCCGCGGGGCGGATGTCGGCGGCTGCGCCTAGAATTGGCTGGCCATGACTTTGTCTCCAGACCTGCCCAACGCCCCCGCGACCAGGGCGTCCGCGACCCCGATCATCCTCGACGGACGAGCGGGCCCCGACGCCGGTTCCGAGCAGCAGAGCCCGCTCTTCGACGGCCTCAACCCGCAGCAGCTCGAGGCCGTCAAGTACCGCGGCCCGGCCCTGCTGATCGTCGCCGGCGCCGGCTCGGGCAAGACCAGCGTGCTCACCCGCCGGGTCGCCGGCCTGATCGAGACCCGCGAGGCGTGGCCCAGCCAGATCCTGGCGATCACGTTCACCAACAAGGCCGCCGCCGAGATGCGCGAACGAGTGAAGGCCCTGCTCGGTCAGGCATCCGACGGCATGTGGATCAGCACCTTCCACTCCTCGTGCGTGCGCATCCTGCGCCGCGAGGCCGAGAGCGCGGGACTGTCGGCGAACTTCAGCATCTACGACTCGGCCGACTCCAAGGTCACCATCAAACGCATCATCAAACAGCTCGACGCCGACACCCTCGGCTTCACACCCGGCAACGTGGCGTCCAAGATCTCCAAGCTCAAGAACGAGCTGGCGGATGTCGATTCCTACGCCCGCAACGCGAACATGAGCGACCCGCAGGAGGTCATGTTCGTCGAGATCTTCCGCCAGTACACGCGGCGGCTGCGCGCGGCCAGCGCCCTCGACTTCGACGACCTGATCGGCGAGACCGTGTTCCTGTTCCGGGCCTTCCCCAAGGTCGCGGCACTGTACCGGCGCCGGTTCCGCCACATCCTGGTCGACGAATACCAGGACACCAACCACGCCCAGTACGCGCTGGTGCGTGAGCTCACCCGCCCTGTCGACGCAGAACTGGCCGACGACATGGAGGATGCGGGCCTGCACGTCAAGAACCTGCAGGATGCCTCCGGCCAGATCCCCGGTGCGTCGCTGACCGTCGTCGGCGACTCCGACCAGTCCATCTACGCGTTCCGCGGCGCCTCCAGCCGCAACATCACCGAGTTCGAACGGGACTTCCCCGGCACCAAGGTGATCCTGCTCGAGCAGAACTACCGCTCCACCCAGAACATCCTCTCGGCCGCGAACGCCGTGATCGGCAACAACTTCGACCGCCGCGAGAAGCGGCTCTGGAGCGCCGGCGGCGACGGCGAGAAGATCGTGGGCTACACCGCGTACAACGGGCACGACGAGGCCCAATTCGTGGCCGACGAGATCGAGGTGCTGCACCGCGCTGGTATGGCCTACCGCGACATGGCGGTGTTCTACCGCACCAACGCGCAGACCCGTGCGCTGGAAGAAATCCTGGTACGCGCCGCGGTGCCGTACCGCGTCGTCGGCGGCACCAAGTTCTACGAACGCGCCGAGATCAAGGATGCGCTGGCCTACCTCGTCGCCGTCGCCAACCCGCTGGACGAACTGGCGCTCCGCCGCATCCTGAACACCCCCAAGCGCGGCATCGGCCCGGCCACCGAAACCCAGCTGGCCAGCTTCGCCGAGACCAACGGCATCTCCTTCCGCCAGGCCATGCGCGACTCCGGCGGGCTGGGCCTGGGGCCCAAGGTGACCGGCGCGATTCTGCAGCTGGCAACCCTGCTCGATTCGGCCGCCCTCATGATGGACCCGGAGAACCCGGCCGGAGCCGCCAACGTCAGCGACCTGCTCACCTTCCTGCTCGACGGCAGCGGTCTGCTCGCGGTGCTGCGCGCCAGCCGCGACGCGCAGGACGAGGTGCGGGCGGAGAACATCGAGGAGCTCGTCGCCCAGACCAAGGACTTCAACCGGGAGAACCCCGACGCCGGCCTGGTCGACTTCCTCACCCAGGTGTCCCTCGTCGCGGCCGCCGACGACCTCGACGACGCCTCCGGCACCGTGTCGCTGATGACGCTGCACACCGCCAAGGGCCTCGAATACGAGGCCGTGTTCCTCACCGGCGTCGAGGAGGGGCTGCTGCCGCACCAGATGTCGGCCGGTGAACCCGGCGGGCCCGCCGAGGAACGGCGTCTCTTCTACGTGGGCATCACCCGGGCCCGGCAGCGGCTCTACCTGTCGCTGGCGATGACCCGCGCCCAGTTCGGCGAGGTCAACGTGGCCATGCCCAGCCGCTACCTGCAGGAGATCCCGGCCACGCTGATCGACTGGAAACAGTCGCCCGGCATGGCCAATTCCCGCGGCGGCACCCAGCCCCGGGCGCTCAACGCGCGCCGCGACGGCGGCGGCTTCGGCAGCCGCAGCGGCACCCCGGGCCAGCTGCCGCCGGCACCCAAGCCGAAGACCGAGTGGGCCAACCGGGTCACCGCGCAGGTGCGCGACAACGGTGACCTCAGCCTGAACGCGGGAGACCGCATCCGTCACGTCGACTTCGGTGACGGCAAGGTCAACCAGGTCACCGGCGAAGGCACCAAACGCATCGCGCACGTGCAGTTCGACACCAGCGGGGCGAAGAAGCTCTTGATCAAGATCGCCCCGATCGAGAAGATCGAGTGACGGCGCCACACCACGACGATTCAGCGGATGCCCGCTCCCGGCCCGAGACACTGAGGCAGTGGGCGCGGTCCCTGCGCGCCCTCGACCTGGAGGTCGCCACCCGGGCGACGCTGGCTATGGTGATTCCGCTCATCGTGCTGGTGCTTGCCGGGCGCATCGACTGGGCCGTGTACGCCTCGTTCGGCGGCATGACGGCCCTGTTCGGACGCAGCGAACCGTACCGGCTGCGGGCCAGGTCGGTGAGCGTGGCGGCCGTGGGGATGGTCTGCAGCATCGGTTTCGGGTTGCTGTTGGCGGGGCTCGGGGCGCCGCTCGGCCTGCTGACGCTGGGCCTGATCGTGGTGTTGGTTCTCGGAGTGCTGCTGGTCAACACGATGGGACTGTTCCCCGGCACGCCGCTGTTCTTCGTGTTCGCCTACACGGTGTGCGCCCAGGTGCCCACCGAGCCCGACCAGGTGCTGACCCGGCTGCTCGTGGGCGTGGCCGGTGCCGCCTTCGCTTGGCTGGTGACGATGTCGGGCGCTCTGCTGCGCAGGGCCGCGCCGGAGCGGTCGGCCCCGCTGTTCAAGCAGCTGCCGAGGCAGCCCCGCCTTAACCCGACCGCGTACCGTGACGGCCGGGTCTGGCTGTCGATCGGGCAGATGGTGGTGGGCAGCCTGGTCGCCGGCGGCCTGGCCATTCTCGTGGGCATCGGTCATCCGTACTGGGCGGTGGTGAGCGTGGTGGCAGTCTTGCCGCCGCCCGGCGCCAGGCACTCCACCTCCCGCGCGTTCCACCGTATTTTCGGCACCGCGCTCGGGGTCCTGGTGACGGGGTTGGTGCTGTTGCCGGGCCCGCCCGTCTGGGTGTTGATCCTGGTGATCGCGATCGGCCAGTTCGGCGCCGAGATCCTGGTGGGCAAACACTACGGTGCCGCGCTGCTGTTCATCACACCGCTGGCGCTGACGGTGTCGCACCTGGGCAGCCCGGTGCCGGTGTCGGACCTTCTGGTCGACAGGGTCGTGGAAACGGTTCTGGGCGGCGCCGTCGCCCTGGTGATCGTGGTCGCCACCCGCGCGGGCCTGGCCCGGCGCGCCGGCACCCCACTCTGACCCGTGCCGTGTGGGCCACCGACGCCTTGTCGCCGACCACCGACGACGGTACGGTGTCCTGCACCGGGACCCGCGCACTGCAGCCGTCCCGGTCACCCGATACCCGCACCGTTCAGCGTCGGCTCGCGTCCGAAGGAGGTTCGATCATGACCCAGGAATCCGACGGCCTGTGGCCGCACGACCCCGAGGCGCTCGACGATAACCGCGTCGTCGACGACCTTGAGATCCCCGCGGACGAAGAGCTGCTTCCCAACGCCGAGGACATCGCGCCGACCGACGTGGAGACCACCGACGAGTGGGGCGACGACGCCGACAACCGGCTCGTCGACCTCGGCGACGACACTGACGATGACGAGTCCGTCGACCGCTGACCCTGGTGGGACGGATCGGCAGCGTCGCGCCTGGGCGACTGCTCGTGCGGGGCCTCGTGCGGCTGACGGCCGTTTATCAGGACATCGGTCGAAAAAAGGGATGCTGCGTCCGATCCCGTCCTGGTAAAGTCACTTTTTCCTTACCTCCAGCCGGGTGACCGCCGGGGGCACCCAGGCGCCGTCGAGCACCTCGCGGCGAGGGCCGTACAGGCGCATCGTCACCCCGAGCGGCCCCAGCGGCGCCGGCAGCCAGTTGGCGATCAAGTCATCCGCCGGCCGCTCGTGCTGCAGGACCAGGTCGAGGGACCCGTCGGCGTTGTAGTGCAGTGCATCCGTGTCGCCGATCGCGTACCTGTCGATCGGGTTGGCGGCCGGGAAACCGTCCGCGTCGTACATGGTCAGGGACCAGAACGCGTCGACGGGCGGCAGCTCGTGCCTCTCGAAATGCAGCCGATAGCGGTTCCCTCCGTCGAGGGGCCGGCCGTCGGCATCCGTCATGAGGATCGGGTAGACCGCGTCCTCCGGCGGGTTCGCGCCGAGGCCCACCAGCGCGACCACGGCGCGCTTGAGGTAGTCGTTGCCGTAGTTGCCCATGGTCTCCACGTTGAGCAACCAGCCGTTCACACGCCGGCCCATCAGCGGCAGGGTGGCCAGCATGGTCGCCCTGGCCTCGGCCACCCCGTCCTCCAACAACGCGGTGTCCGCCGCATCCAGCCGCGCGCTGTCGAAGGACAGACCCGGCACGATGCCGAGGTGCCGGATCCGGGCCAGGACCGAGAAGTCGGTCCCGTGCACCGGCACGGTCCGCAACGCCGAGGCGGCGCGGCGGAAGAACTCCACACCGCTCAGCTGGGCCACCGTGCGCAACGGCGGAGTGGTCGAGTCCACCGTCGGGTCGAGCGGAAACTCCACGTATTCCGGCGGCAGGGTGAGCGACAGCTGGTCTTGCAGCGCCCGCACCACCGGGTAGTCGTCGACACCGTTGGTCTGGAACCGGCCCACGACCCAGACGTGCGGGGTGGGCGCCTGGATGAGGGCGTGGCCGTCCGGCGGCTCGCCCGACCAGCCGGGCGGCACCACGAGGATCTCCAGCGCCGCGGTCCCCGTGGTGCGCTTGCCCGGGTTGGCGAAGACCTCGGTCCACATGTCGATCAGGGGCAACAGGTAGTAGCGGTCGGCTGTGTCGGGCAGGTGGATCACGAGAGGGCCCGCGCCGAGCTCGAGCCAGGCGATCGAATAGAGGGTGTCGAAGTTGGGCCGCACGACGTCGCGGAACTCGGCCGCCGGGAAGCTGCGGGTATGCACGAAGGTGTTCTCGGGACCCCGGCCGAAGATGCGTCCCGGCGCCGTGTTGATGCTCTGCTGCCGGGTGACCTCCATCAGCACCAGCGGGTACAGGTAGAGGTAGGCCTCCTCGGCCAGGGTCTTCGGGTCGATCGACAGGGTGCTCATGAGTGATCCTCCTGCGGGGTCGGGCCACCCGGGGATGCCAGGGCGAGCGAACCGTTCGCAGATATTGTGGCCCAGCCCGGCGGCCGGGCACAGGGCATCGGCGGGGTCGGGGCGCGCGAGCGGGCCGGGTATCGCCGGCACGTCACCGGGTTTCGACAAGCTCAACCCGCGAGGGCAGGCTCAACCAGCGAGGCGGGAGCCCTCTACGGATGCGCCGCGGCGGCGCTGGCGTTGCACTAACAGCGCGATGGCGCGCCAACCGAGCAGGAACACCCCGAGGACGAGGAAGGTCACAATCACAAAGCTGAGCTGCACGCCCTGACCGCTGACGACTCGTAGCAGCATCGCCACGACTACGGTGATCAGCCACACGCCCACCCCGGTCCAGACGATCCGCAGCGGTGTGCGCCGGGCCGTAAGAACCAGCCAGGCAACGACCAGACCGGCCAGGAACGGCCACCAGGTGACCAGCACGCCCCAGAGGCCCTCACCGTGGCTGGCCCGACCGATCACCACGAAGAGCAGCAGCACGGCCGCATCCAGACCTGCCGCAAGCGAAACGATGGCGAGGCTGGCATTGCGATTCGGCATGGGCCCAGAATACCGGCGCTCGACCAGCGGGCACGGCCGCTCATCTGAGAAGGTAGAGTTTGAGATGGTCAGTATCTCTCGACGTCGAGCTAGTTTCGCGCCGGGAGCCAGACCACACCTACCCCATGCACGGAACGCTATGACGCGGATTGGAAGAGCAGCGTGGATCTTTACGAATACCAGGCCAGAGACCTGTTTGAGCAGTATGGAGTCCCGGTTCTGCCGGGCATCATCGCAGACACGCCCGAGGAGGTGCGCGCCGCAGCCGAGAAGCTCGGCGGTGTCGTCGTCGTCAAGGCGCAGGTCAAGGTCGGCGGCCGCGGCAAGGCCGGCGGCGTGAAGGTCGCCAAGACCCCGGATGAAGCCGAAGCCGCCGGGCGCGCCATTCTGGGCCTGGACATCAAGGGGCACACCGTGCACCGGGTGATGGTCGCCGGGGGAGCCCGCATCAAGCAGGAGTTCTACTTCTCCGTGCTGCTGGACCGTTCCAACCGCTCCTACCTCTCGCTCGCCAGCTACGAGGGCGGCGTGGAGATCGAGGTCCTCGCGGTGGAGAAGCCCGAGGCTCTCGCCTACGTGGCCATCGACCCCACCGCCGGCATCGACCTGGCCAAGGCCAAGGAGATCGCCGTCCAGGCGAAGTTCCCGGCCGAGCTGGTTGACAAGGTCGCCCCGGTCTTCGTGCAGCTGTACAGCGTGTTCGCCGGCGAAGACGCCACCCTCGTCGAGGTCAACCCGCTGGTGCTCACCGAAGAGGGCGACATCATCGCCCTGGACGGCAAGGTCACCATCGACGAGAACGCCGGCTTCCGCCACCCGGGCCACGCCGCGCTCGAGGACAAGGCCGCCGCCGACCCGCTCGAGGCCAAGGCCAAGCAGAACGACCTCAACTACGTGAAGCTCGACGGCGAGGTCGGCATCATCGGCAACGGCGCCGGGCTGGTCATGTCCACCCTCGACGTGGTCGCCTACGCCGGCGAGGAGCACGGCGGCGTCAAGCCGGCCAACTTCCTCGACATCGGCGGCGGAGCATCCGCTGCCGTCATGGCCGCCGGCCTCGACGTGATTCTCGGCGACCCGCAGGTCAAGAGCGTCTTCGTCAACGTCTTCGGCGGCATCACCGCCTGCGACGCCGTGGCCCACGGCATCGTCGGCGCGCTCGCCACCCTCGGCGACGCCGCGAACAAGCCCCTCGTGGTGCGCCTCGACGGCAACAACGTCGAAGAAGGCCGCCGCATCCTCAACGAGGCCAACCACCCGCTGGTCACCCTGGCCGCCACCATGGACGAGGGCGCCGCCAAGGCCGCCGAACTCGCCAACGCCGCGAAGTAAGGGAACAGAATGTCAATCTTCCTCAACAAGGACTCCAAGGTCATCGTTCAGGGCATCACCGGCGGCGAGGGCACCAAGCACACCGCCCTGATGCTCAAGGCCGGTACCCAGATCGTCGGCGGCGTCAACGCCCGCAAGGCCGGCACCACCGTCACCCACGGCGACGTCGAACTGCCCGTCTTCGGCACGGTTGCCGAAGCCATGGAGAAGACCGGCGCGGATGTCTCCATCGCGTTCGTGCCGCCGGCCTTCACCAAGGACGCTGTTCTCGAAGCGATCGACGCCGAAATCGGCCTGCTCGTGATCATCACCGAGGGCGTGCCCGTGCAGGACTCCGCCGAGTTCTGGGCCTACGCCCAGGAGAAGGGCAACAAGACCCGCATCATCGGGCCGAACTGCCCCGGCATCATCACGCCCGGTGAGGCGCTCGTGGGCATCACGCCGGCGAACATCACCGGCAAGGGACCGGTCGGCCTGGTCTCCAAGTCGGGCACCCTGACCTACCAGATGATGTACGAGCTGCGCGACCTGGGCTTCTCCACCGCCATCGGCATCGGCGGCGACCCGATCATCGGCACCACCCACATCGACGCGCTCGCCGCGTTCGAGGCCGACCCGGAGACCCTCGCGATCGTCATGATCGGCGAGATCGGCGGCGACGCCGAGGAGAAGGCCGCCGAGTACATCAAGGCACACGTCACCAAGCCTGTCGTGGGCTATGTGGCCGGCTTCACCGCACCGGAGGGCAAGACCATGGGCCACGCCGGCGCCATCGTCTCCGACGGGGCAGGAACCGCGCAGGGAAAGAAGGAGGCCCTCGAGGCCGCCGGGGTCAAGGTCGGCAAGACGCCGAGCGAGACCGCGACCCTGCTGCGCGAGGTCCTCGCCGCGCTGTAGACCGCACCGAACGACGAAGGGCCCGCCGATCCGGCGGGCCCTTTGTCGCGCGCGGGGCGGCGAGTACTATGCACGCACGCGTGTACCCGCACAAGCGGATGCCGCGGCCTTCGATCGGAGGACCATGTCCCGCAACGACGCTACGGCCCCGGTCCGGCCCGAGCCCGCCCCCGCCTCGGGCAAGGGCCTGGCCGCCGGAACGCTGGGCCTATTCGGCTCCACGGTCATCGGGCTCGCTTCCACGGCCCCGGTGTACTCCCTGGCCGCCACGCTGGGTTTTGTGGTGCTCGCCGTGGGTGCGCAGGCCCCCGTGGTGTTCGTCATCGCGTTCATCCCGATGCTGCTGGTGGCGTTCGCCTACCGGGAGCTGAACCGGGACATCCCCGACTGCGGCACGACGTTCACCTGGGCGACCAAGGCGTTCGGCCCGTGGGTGGGCTGGATGGGCGGCTGGGGTGTGGCGGTGGCCGGCATCGTGGTGCTCGGCAACCTCGCCCAGATCGGCGGAATCTACTTCTGGCTGCTGGTGGCGCCGGACCTGGCCGAGAACGCGCTTCTCGTGACCCTCACCGGGGTGGTATTCATCGCTCTGATGGTGTGGGTGAGCTACCGGGGCATCGAGATCGGCGAAAAGCTGCAGAACGTGCTGCTGGGCTTCCAGTACCTGGCGCTGATCCTCTTCACGGTGTTTACCCTGTGGGCGGTGTTCGACGGCTCCGCCCCGGCCGGCTCGACCACCCCGCAGGCGGAGTGGTTCAACCCGTTCGCCCTCACCTCGTTCTCCGGCCTTGTCGAGGGCGTGCTGCTGGCCCTGTTCATCTACTGGGGCTGGGACACCTGCCTGTCGCTGAACGAGGAGACCAAGGATCCCAAACGGATCCCGGGCCAGGCGGCGGTGCTGACCACGATCATCCTGCTGGTCACCTACGTGGGCGTCGCCGTCGCGGCCATGGCCTACGCCGGCCTCGGCACCGAGGGATTCGGCCTCGGCAACGAGGGCAACGCCGATGACGTCTTCTTTGCGCTCAAGGACGCCGTGTTCGGGCCGTGGGCCTGGCTGCTCGTGGCCGCCGTGATGATCTCGGCGATCTCGTCGACCCAGACCACCATCCTGCCCACCGCCCGGGGAACCCTCGCGATGGCCGTCTACAAGGCCCTGCCGAGCCGGTTCGCCCAGGTGCACCCGCGCTTCCACACCCCGTCCTTCTCCACCCTGATCATGGGCACCGTCGCGGTGGCCTTCTACGTGGGAATGACCCTGGTCAGCTCCAACATCCTCAACGACACCATCCTCTCCCTGGGCCTGGCGATCGCGTTCTACTACGCCATCACCGGCTACGCCTGCGTCTGGTACTTCCGGCACGACCTGTTCACCAGCTGGCGCAACGCCTGGATGCGCTTCGTCTTCCCGATGCTCGGGTCGCTGCTGCTCACCGCGGCGTTCGGGTTCTCGGTGTGGGACATGCTCGATCCCGACTACGGCTACACGGTGCTGTTCGGCGTCGGCGGTGTCTTCGTGGTCGGCGTCGGGTCGCTGTTGTTCGGGGTGCTGCTGATGATCGTCTGGTCGTTCTTCGCCGGCGCCAAGCCGTTCTTCCGCGGCGAGTCGCTCAACCGGGACACCGCGGTGCTGGTGCCCGACGAGGATCTGCCGGTGATCCGGTCGGTGGACGGCGGGATCTAAGGCGGATTCGCCGGGGATTCGGCCCGAGCCCGGCGGGGTACGACGAACCCGAAGCCGGGCCAGGATAAGCTCCCTCTCGGATATGAACCGTATAACGACTGCACTGCTCGCCGCGCTCGAGGCGCTCATTGTCGTCGCCATCGGAGTGGGCATCGCCCTGGTGCCGCTCACGATCCTGTGGGGCACCCACTACGGTCTGGGCATCGACTGGTTCGTCTTCTGGCGTGCCGCCGTGGACGTCTGGCTGCTCGGCAACGGCGTCGACCTCGCGGTGCAGCTGCCTGTCGACGTCTCGGCCTCGCTGGGCCTGGCCGGCGCAGAACTGCCGTTCACCCTGAGCATCGCGCTGCTCGGTTTCGCCCTGCTCTCGGTGCTGTTGGGTGTGCGCACCGGCCGCCGCGCCGCCGGCACCGAGTACAGTCTCACCGCGGCAGGTGTGGCCGTGCTCAGTTATGGGATGCTCGCCGCGCTGCTCACCTTCTCCGCCGGAACCGCCGTCGTCACACCGGCGCCGGTGCAGGGCATCCTGCTGCCCACCCTGGTCTTCGCCACCGGTGTGCTGATCGGCCTGGCCGGTGCGAACCGCACGGCCGGGACGGTGCTGCCGGACCGGGTGAGACGACCGGTCGCCAACCAGCTGGCCCGGATCCCCGCCGAACTGCGCAGCCAGCTCGGCACCGCGCTCCGCGGTGGCACCGCCGTCGTCGCCGGCATCATGGTCGTCTCCGCCGTGGCCGTGTGCGTGTCGGTGCTGGCCAATTTCGCCACCGTGATCGGGCTCTACGAGACTCTGCAGGCCGGGGTGATGGGCGGCATCGCCCTCACGATCGGGCAGCTCGCTTTCATCCCGAACGTCGTCGTCTGGGCGGCCAGCTGGTTCGTCGGCCCCGGGATCGCCCTCGGCACCGGCAACAGCGTCTCCCCGCTCGGCACGACGCTCGGCTCCGTGCCCGGCCTGCCGCTGTTCGGCGCGCTGCCGAACGGCACCCTGGAGTTCGGTTTCCTGGGCCTGCTCGTTCCGGTGCTGATCGGCTTCGTGGTGGCGGTGCTCGTGCGGCAAAGCGTCGACAAGCGCGCCAACGCCCTGCACGGCACGGCGCGGATGGTCGGCACCGGTGCCCTGATGGGCGTTGTCGCCGGCATCCTGCTTGGCCTGCTCGCCTGGTGGTCGGCCGGGGCGATGGGACCGGGGCGGCTCGCCGAAGTCGGTCCCAACCCGCTGCTCGTCGGGGCGTTGACCGCCCTGGAGGTGGGCATCGCCGCCGCACTCGGTATGCTCGTCGGTGGCCGACGGGCCCGGAGCACGGACTCCGGTGCCGAGGAACTCTCAACGAAACGGTAGGCTCGGATGGTGCTGTCACTGGTCGTATTGATCTCCGGCGGAGGCTCGAACCTGCGCGCGCTTCTCGAGGCGTCCGCCGATGCGGAGTTCCCCGCCCGGGTGATCGCCATCGGTGCAGACCGCGACGCCGAGGGGCTCGCGCTCGGCGAGGAATTCGGCATCCCGACCTTCACGGTGCCGTTCGCCTCCTACGCCGACCGTGACGCGTGGGGCGACGCGCTGCTCGAGCAGATCCAGCACTGGGAGCCCGACCTCACCGTGCTCAGCGGCTTCATGCGGCTGCTGCCGCCGCGGGTCGTCGGCGCACTGTCGCCGCACCTGATCAACACCCATCCCGCCTACCTGCCCGAGTTCCCCGGCGCCCACGGGGTGCGCGACGCGCTCGCCGCCGGGGCGACCCAGACGGGCGCCAGCATCATTGTTGTCGACAACGGCGTGGACGACGGACCGATCGTGAGCCAGGAACGGGTGCCGGTGTTGACCGACGACACCCAGGATTCGCTGCACGACCGCATCAAACTCGTCGAACGCCGCCTGCTCGTGCGGGCCGTGCTCGACATCGCCAACGGACACGTCGATCTCAAGGAGCATTCCCCCATATGAGCGGTCACACCAACGCCCGGAGCCTCTACCGCGACCGGGACGTCATTCCCGTGCAGCGCGCGCTGATCTCGGTTTCAGACAAGACCGGCCTGGTCGAACTGGCCAACGCCCTGGCCGCCGCCGGGGTCGAGATGGTCTCCACCGGTTCCACCGCCGCCACCATCCGTGACGCCGGCCACGACGTGACGGATGTCGCCGCCGTCACCGGGTTCCCGGAGTCGCTCGACGGCCGGGTGAAGACCCTGCACCCGAGCGTGCACGCCGGCATCCTCGCCGACCTGCGCCTCGAGGCGCACGAGAACCAGCTCGCCGACCTGTCGATCGCCCCGTTCCAGCTCGTGGTGGTGAACCTGTACCCGTTCGTCGAAACCGTCGAGTCGGGTGCGGAACCCGCCGACGTGATCGAGCAGATCGACATCGGCGGCCCGGCGCTGGTGCGTGCCTCCGCCAAGAACCACCCCAACGTGGCCATCGTCGTGGACCCGGAGAACTACCCGGAGATCATCACGGCCGTCGGCGCCGGCGGCAGCACCCTTCGGCTGCGGCAGAAGCTGGCCTCGCTCGCGTTCGAACACACCGCCAACTACGACCTGAGTGTGTCGGCCTGGTTCACCGAGAACGTCTACGACCAGTGGCAGGACGACGCGGAGTCGCTCGGCGAGGAGATCCTCGAGGCGTTCGACTCCATCGTCGGCGCCGACAGCGATGACCCCACCGACCTGCTGTTCCCGGAGACCCTCGCGATCGAAGCCAGCCGCGGGGCCGTGCTGCGATACGGCGAGAACTCGCACCAGGCCGCAGCTCTCTACCTCGGCGAGGGCGGCCAGGGCATCGCCCAGGCCGTGCAGCTGCACGGCAAGGAGATGTCCTACAACAACTACGTCGACGCGGATGCCGCCGTGCGCGCCGCGTTCGACTTCAGCGAACCGGCCGTGGCGATCATCAAGCACGCCAACCCGTGCGGCATCGCCGTGGCGAACCCCAAGGCCCCCGACGCCATCGCGTCTGCGCACCACCGTGCGCATGACTGCGACCCGGTCTCCGCGTTCGGCGGGGTCATCGCGGCCAACCGCGTCGTCACGCTGGGTATGGCCGAGACGGTCAGCCAGATTTTCACCGAGGTGCTCGTTGCGCCCGGCTTCGAGCCGGCCGCGTTCGAGCTGCTCAGCGCGAAAAAGAACATCCGTCTGCTCGAGCTGCCGGCCGACTACCGTCGTTCGTCGCTGGAGCTGCGCCAGATCTCCGGCGGCCTGCTCGTGCAGGAGACCGACACCTTCGACACCCTGGACACCTCCGAGTGGCGCCTGGTGTCGGGCCCCGAGGTCGACGACGCCACGCGCGCCGACCTCGAGTTCGCCTGGAAGGCCTGCCGTGCGGTGAAGTCCAACGCGATCCTGCTCGCGCACGCCGGCGCATCCGTGGGTGTGGGCATGGGCCAGGTCAACCGGGTCGATTCGTGCCACCTGGCCGTGAGTCGGGCGGGGGAGCGGGCCGAAGGCGCCGTGGCCGCGTCCGACGCGTTCTTCCCGTTCGCCGACGGTCTCGAGGTGCTGCTGGAGGCCGGCGTGACCGCGGTCGTGCAGCCCGGCGGTTCGGTGCGCGACGAGGAGGTCATCGCCGCGGCGACGGCCGCCGGTGTGTCGATGTACTTCACCGGGGAGCGCCACTTCTTCCACTGACCGTGAGGCAGTGACCTGACGCCGGGCGCGGCATCCGTATCTCTCGGATGTCGCCCCGGCGTTCGTCGTTGTGTGGCTCTTCTCAGTCTGGGCTGACATGATGGGAGGTCCACGTGACACCGCCGTTGCAGTCCTCCTCAGACCTGACACGGAAAGGTCCCTTGTGATCGAAGTTTTCGGGCTGTCCCTGCCCGCTTTCCCGGTTGCCGTTGTCGCGGCGATCGTTCTCGCCCTCGCGATCACCGCGATCGCCGCCTTCTCCTTCCGCATGGTCGGCAAGCGCAGATCCTGGGCGCGGGTGCTCGTGAAGCTGATCCGGGTGCCGTTCCGCATGACCGTGCTGATCGGCGCGCTGTGGCTGGCTGTCGCCGGCTACCTCGATGTGCCCGAAGCTTGGGAGGCCACGGTGGGCTTCGTCTTCCGGGCCCTGTTCATCGGCAGCGCCACCTGGCTGCTGTGCGCGCTGCTGTATTACGCCGAGGAAATCACCGCCAACAAGTACCGCATCGACGTGCGCGACAACCGGGTGGCCCGCCGGGTACGCACCCAGCTGCGGATGCTGCGCCGCATCGGCGTTGTGATCATCATCATCTGCGCCATCGGCA
Source organism: Cryobacterium sp. TMT4-31 (assembly GCF_004403385.1). Lineage (NCBI taxonomy): Bacteria > Bacillati > Actinomycetota > Actinomycetes > Micrococcales > Microbacteriaceae > Cryobacterium > Cryobacterium sp. TMT4-31. Next base: position 18,901 of record NZ_SOGI01000053.1, on the reverse strand, counting down.
CGGTGTTGCTGAGCATTCCCGGCGCCGCGACCGTGGGTGCGAGCCTGTTCGCCTCCGCCGGCCTGCTCAGTGTCGTGGCAGGCCTGGCCGCCCAGTCCACCCTGGCGAACATCTTCGCCGGTATGCAGCTGGCGTTCAACAACGCGCTGCGGGTCGACGACGTCGTGATCGTCGAGGGCGAGTGGGGCAAGATCGAGGAGATCACCCTCACTTACATCGTCGTGCACATCTGGGACGACCGGCGGATGGTGCTGCCGTCCACCTACTTCACCACCACCCCGTTCCAGAACTGGACCCGGCACAACAGCGAACTGCTGGGCCAGATTGACTTCGACCTGGACTGGCGTGTCAACCCCGCCGCGATGCGCGACGAGCTCAACCGGGTCGTCGCCCAGACCGACCTGTGGGACGGCCGGGCTGTCGTTCTTCAGGTGACGGATGCCGTGGGCGGCTTCGTGCGCGTGCGGGTGCTCGTGACGGCGCAGGACGCACCCACCCTGTTCGACCTGCGCTGCTTCGTGCGGGAGAACCTGATCGACTGGGTCAACGCCGAGAACCCCGATGCCCTGCCGCTGAACCGTGTCGAGGTGCGCCAGCAGCCGGAGACCCCGCCGGTGCGCCCGTCGAGCCACTCGCGCAAGCCCGCGCGCCCGGTGATCGAGGCGCCGGGACTGTTCTCCGGCGACGAGGGTGGCAAGGAACGCGCCCAGCACTTCACTGAGTCCATCACCGTGCAGGACTGGGAAGACGCCCCCGAGACCCTGCCCGCGCCGCGCTAGTCTGGCGCCCTCCGTCGGGCCGCCATCGTGCGGCATCCTGCCTCGTCGCGGCGCGTTTAGGCGAGGTTTGTGGCAACTGACAGAGGTGGCGTTCGCCGACTTGCGGCATCCGGCCCCTTCGCGCCGAACGAAAGGGCACTTTACGGCAACTCGGGAGCGGCCGCGTCGGCGTTGCGGGGCGGCACCGAGGCCGGGCAAGGGTGCGGGTCAGGCGAGCGCGCCCATCACGACGGTCTCGAAGATCGGCCGGGGATCGGTGCTGTCGTGCCGGGCGATGCGGTGCAGGAGGAGGCCCTCGAAACAGGCGGCAATGGCCTCCGTCGCGGCCTGCGGATCACGGGCGCCCATCTCGGCGAGAGCGGACACGATGCCCTCGCCCAGGGCCGCCCGGCCCCGGGACAGCGCCTCTCGAAGCTCGGCGTTGTGGTTGGCTTCCATGAACAGCACGAGCCTCGCCGTGGTCAGCTCCCTGTTCTCGTGGGTCGTCACCTCGAGCAGGGTGCACATCGCGTCGATGAGCTCGGCCGGCGAACGCGGCGAGAACGCCACTCGCACTGGACGAAGCTCCTGCTCCACGATCCACTCGGAGACGCCGATCAGCAGGGCGGCCCGGGTGCGGAAGTAGTTAGAGGTGGACCCCTTCGGCAGGTCGGCGCGTTCGTCGATACGAACGTGGGTGAGCGCACGCAACCCGCCCGTCGCGAGGAGGTCGATCGCGGCTTCCAGGACGCGCACTCGAATCGGGGTCATCCTTTCACTATAGACATAGTGGACGAGGCACTATGTCCGTAGTATAATGGCGGCATGAGTGCGATGAAGCCCTCGGGCAAATTCAGTCATGGAACAAGCCGCCTCGATGGCACGGGCTCGTGGCCGGAGTTGGCCGGGGTCCGACATCGGTTCCTCGATCTTCCGGGGCTGCGGATGCACGTGGCCGAGGCCGGTAGCGGCCCGCCGCTCGTGCTGCTGCACGGGTTCCCGCAGCACTGGTGGGCCTGGCGCAAGGTCATCCCGGCCCTCGCCGCGAACTACCGGGTGATCTGCCCGGACCTGCGCGGTGCCGGCTGGACCGAGGCCCCGCCCGACGGATACACGAGCGAGCAGCTGGTAGCGGATGTCGTTGCGCTGCTCGACGCGTTGCACCTCGACAAGGTGAATATTCTCGGCTACGACTGGGGCGGCATCGTCGGGTTTCGGGTGTGCCTGGCTCATCCCGAGAGAGTTGAGAGATTCGTCGCACTTGCCACCCCGCACCCGTACCCCGAATTCCACCCCCGGGCGCTGTTGTACGTCTGGCGGATCTGGTCGATGTTCGCCATCGCAATACCGGGTCTGGGACCCTGGCTCCTCCGCACCGGACGACAACGGCTGCCGCGCCGGCTGATGACCGGTGACACGAGCGACCCGTCGGTCTTCGCACCCGAAGACATCGACGCCTTTGTGTCCCGGCTAAAGGACCCGGCGCGAGCGGATGCCGGATCGGCACTGTACCGGCACTTCATTCTGAGCGAGGCCAAACGCAGCAGCACCGGCGCCTACCGCGGCACACGTCTGACCACTCCGACTCTGTCGCTCTACGGGACCGTCTTCTACGGCAACAACGACCCGACCCGGGAGCACCCGGAGATCCTCGGCGGCTACGAAGGGGACGCCGACGACTTCACGCTCGAGCACGTTCCGGGCACCGGCTACTACATCGCCGAGGAACAACCCGAGGTCGTCGTCGCGCGTACCCTCGAGTTCCTGTCCGCCCAATAGCTTCGCTCGCCGACTTGCCGCATCCTCCCCTTTCGGGGCGTGTGAGAGGTTGCTTTGCGGCAAGTGGCGGATGTGGCGTTGTCCGCACGGGGAACAATTCGTCTGCGATTAGGCTGAGCGCATGACAACCTCCGGCGACTCGGCCCTCCCTGGCGATGTGACTCTGCCGGGCACCGCTCGGCGCGTGCTGGTCCGCCGGCCCGTCGACATCCTCGCCGAGGGCGAGATCACCCACATCGATCGTGTGCCGATCGACCTCGGGCTGGCCCGGGCGCAGTGGGACGGCTACGTGGCGGCGCTGCAGTCGGAGGGCTGGGCCATCACCGAGGTGGATCCGGCACCCGACCAGCCGGACTCCGTCTTCATCGAGGATGCCGTGATCCTCTTCGGCGACACCGCCGTGCTCGCCAGCCCTGGTGCGCCCAGCCGACGCGGCGAGACGGCCGGTGCCGAGGCGGCCGTGCGCGCCCTGGGACTCACGGTGCGCCGGATCGACCTGCCCGGCACCCTTGACGGCGGTGACGTGCTCAAGGTGGGCGCCACCGTTTACGTGGGGCAGAGCCTGCGCACCAACGCTGAGGGTGCGGCGCAGCTTGCCGACATCGTCGAACCCCTCGGCTACACCGTGGTCCCGGTTCCGGTGACCCGAGCCCTGCACCTCAAGACCGCTATCACCGCCCTGCCGGACGGCACCATCATCGGCTACCCGCCGCTCGTGGACGACCCGGGACTGTTCGAGAGGTTCGTGCCGGTACCCGAAGCGGAGGGTACCGCCGTGGTTGTGCTCGACGCGCACACCCTGCTGATGTCGGCCGCCGCGCCGCGCACCACCGAGCTGCTCACCGGGCTCGGCTATCGGGCCGTGACCGTGGACATCACCGAGTTCGAGAAGCTCGAGGGCTGTGTCACCTGCCTGAGCGTGCGCGTTCGCTGAGCGAAAATTCTGCTTGCGCCGGAGTCGTCCGTGGCCCTATCCTGAAAGGCTGCCTGAACAAGGGGGGCACAAGACGATGACACGAAACGCTCAGGAGGCCGACATGACCAAGACAGCTCGCACCAGGTACGCATCTATTGCGACCGGCGCTGCCTTCGTCCCGGCGCTCCGACTCGCCTCAATCTAAGGTCCCGGCCAGAGAACCCCAACCGCCCGCGTCTGCGCGGGCCGCACATTTCAGCGGGCGTCACCGCCCGCTTCCTCTTCCGGACGTGGTCATTCCGCGCCGGCACCGGGCACCACCGCACGCCGCCAGGAGCACCGTCGGCACCGCCGCCAGCACCAACGGCTTCGTCGCGGGTCCCGCACCCACCCAGCCCCGCACCATCCAGCCCACCGGCGCTTCAGCGCCGGAGCCGGCCCAGCCAGGAACCTCTCTCATGACCACCACTGCTCCACAGCATCCGCCGCACACTGCGCCCACGCCCGCTGCGCGCTCCAACACCTTCCGCACCCTGCTGCGGCTCTATCCCTATGCCAAGCCCGCGCTGCCGAGGCTGGGCCTGGGCATGCTCGCGGCACTGCTTGCCTCGCTGGTGGCCCTGGCCATCCCGCAGGTGCTGCAGCAACTCGTCGACGGCGCCCTCAGCCAGGGAGACACTGCACCGATCTGGCCCGCCGTACTCATCGTGCTCGGCCTCGGCGTGCTCGAGGCCGGCATGATCGCGCTGCGCCGCTGGTTCGTGCTCGTTCCCGGTACCCACATCGAATCCCGGATGCGCAACGCCCTGTACGCCCGGCTGCAGGACCTGCCCGTGACCTTCCACGACCGCTGGCCGAGCGGGCAGCTGCTCTCGCGCGCCGTCAGCGACCTCAACATGATCCGCCGTTGGATCTCGTTCGGTCTGGTGCTGCTCGTGGTCAACTTCCTCACCATCATCGCCGGCGTGGTGATCCTCCTGTCGATGAACTGGATCCTCGGCGTGATCTTCCTGGTCTGCTCGATCCCGATCTGGATCTACGGCTACGTGTTCGAGGAGAAGTACTCCGTGATCGCGAGGCGCAGCCAGGACCAGTCCGGCGACCTGGCGACCGCCGTCGAGGAGTCGGTGCACGGCATCCGGGTGCTCAAGGCGTTCGGCCGTGGCAGCTTCGCGCTCAAGAGCTTCGCCAGCCAGGCGGAGGAGCTGCGCGGCACCGAGATCGAGAAGGCCCGCGCCATCGCCGGGATCTGGCTCTGGCTGCTGCTGGTGCCCGACGTCGCGTTCGCGCTTTGCCTGGTCTCCGGCGTCTGGCTGACCAGCCAGGGCCAGCTCAGCGTCGGCGAGCTGGTGGCGTTCTTCGCCACCGCCACCGTGCTGCGCTTCCCGGTGGAGTCGATCGGCTTCCTGCTGTCGATGACCTTTGACACCCGCACCGCCACCGACAGGTTCTTCGACATCCTGGACACGCCAAACACCATCACCGACCCGCCCCGCCCGGTCACGATCACCAGCCCGCGCGGCCGACTCGCGTTCGAGAACGTGCACTTCCGCTACGCGGACTCACCCGAACGGTTTCCCGACCTGCTCGACGGGGTGAACCTGGTGCTCGAACCCGGCGAGACCATGGCGCTGGTCGGTCTCACCGGCTCCGGCAAGTCCACCCTGACGGCGCTCACCACCCGGCTGTACGACGTGACGGATGGCTCGGTGACCCTCGACGGGGTCGATGTGCGGGCCCTCCGCCGCGACGAGCTGCGCCGGCACATCGCCATGGCGTTCGAGGACGCCACCCTGTTCTCGGCATCCGTGCGTGACAACGTGCTGCTGGGCCGCCCGGAGTTCGCCGAGCGCACCCCGGAGGCCGACGCGGCCCTGGCCGAGGCGCTGCAGATCGCGCAGGCGGCGTTTGTGCACGACCTGCCCAACGGTGTCGACACCCTCGTCGGCGAAGAGGGCATGAGCCTTTCCGGCGGGCAGCGACAGCGCGTGGCGCTGGCCCGCGCCGTGGCCGCGGCACCCGCCGTCCTGGTGCTCGACGACCCGCTCTCCGCGCTGGACGTGAACACCGAGTCGCTGGTCGAGGCCGCCCTGCGCCGGGTGCTCGCGTCCACGACCGCCCTGATCGTGGCGCATCGCCCGTCCACGGTGATGCTCGCCGACCGGGTGGCGCTGCTCGAGGCGGGCAAGATCACCGCCGTCGGCACGCACTCCGAGCTGCTGGCCTCGAGCCCGCACTACAAGTTCGTCATCTCCAGCCTGGAGGACGAAGAACGACGAGAGTCCGAGCGAGCGGGAGAAGCACTGTGAGTGTCATCGGTGTCGAAGGCGAAGAGCGCCTCGACTACACCAAGGCCGAAAGCGCGCAGATCCGGCGCCGGTCGTTGCGCCTGCTCGGCTCGCTGCTGTTCCCGGTGCGCTGGTCGGTGGTCATGGCGATGCTCGTCGTCGTCGTGTCCACCGCCGCGCAGGTCGCCGGCCCGGCCCTGATCGCGTTCGGCATCGACAAGGGCCTGCCCGCCCTGCTCGAACAGGACTGGGTGCCGCTGGCGGCGACCGGGGCGATCTACCTGATCACCGGCATCACCGGGGCGCTACTGATCGCCTGGTACACCGTGCTCTCCGCCCGGATCAGCCAGGCCGTGCTCATCGACCTGCGGAAGCGCGTGTTCCTGCAGACCCAACGGCTGAGCCTCGAATTCCACGAGTCGTACACCTCCGGACGCATCATTTCCCGGCAGACCAGCGACCTGGATGCGATCAGGGAGCTGCTGGACTCCGGCATCAACCAGCTCGTGCAGGGCCTGCTCTACATGGCCTTCACCGGCATCGCCCTCTTCGCCCTCGACGGGGTCAGCGGGCTGGTGCTGCTCGTTGCACTCGTGCCACTGCTCGCGCTGACCCGCTGGTTCCAGGTGCGCTCGCAGCACCTGTTCCGCCAGTCCCGCACCGCGTCCGCGAGCCTGATCGTGCAGTTCGTCGAGACCATGACCGGCATCCGCGCGGTCAAGGCGTTCCGCACCGAGAAGCGCAACGAGGGTGTCTTCGGCAAGCTCGTCGAGTCGTACCGGCTGGTCAACGCCCGCGTTATCCAACTGTTCGGCGTGTTCGATCCCGGGCTGATCCTGATCGGCAACGTCACCGTCGCTGCGGTGCTGCTGGTCGGCGGCTTCCGCGTGGCCGACGGGCAGCTGGCCATCGGTGCGCTGCTCGCCGCGCTGCTGTACACCCGCCGGTTCTTCGACCCGATGGAGGAGATGGCGATGTTCTACAACTCCTACCAGTCGGCCGCAGCCGCGCTGGAGAAGATCTCCGGGGTGCTCGAGGAGCAGCCCGGTGTGCCCGACCCCGTCACGCCGGTGGACCTGTGGACCTCGAAGGGTGCCGTGCACTTCGACAACGTGCAGTTCGAGTACCAGGCCGACCGGGTCATCCTGCCGCACTTCAGCCTCACCCTGGAACCCGGGCAGACCATCGCCCTGGTCGGCTCGACGGGCGCCGGCAAATCGACCCTGGCGAAGCTGATCTCCAGGTTCTATGACCCGTCGCACGGCCGGGTGCTGTTGGACGGCGTCGACCTGCGCGACCTGCACCCCAAGGACCTGCGCCGGGCCATCGTGATGGTGACCCAGGAGGCGTACCTGTTCAGTGGCAGCGTCGCCGACAACATCGCGATCGGCAAACCGGATGCGACGCGGTCGGAGATCGAGGCGGCCGCGCGGGCCGTCGGCGCGCACGACTTCATCGTGGGCCTGCCCGGCGGGTACGACACCGACGTGAACAAGCGCGGCGGCAGGGTTTCCGCCGGCCAGCGTCAGCTGATCTCGTTCGCGCGGGCGTTCCTGGCCGACCCGGCGGTGCTGATCCTCGACGAGGCCACCAGTTCGCTGGACATCCCCAGCGAACGGCTGGTGCAGGAGGCTTTGCAGACGCTGCTCAGCGACCGCACCGCGGTGATCATCGCGCACCGCCTGTCGACCGTGGCGATCGCCGACCGGGTGCTGGTGATGGAGAACGGCGTCATCGTCGAGGACGGCACCCCCGACATGCTCATCTCGGGAACCGGCCGGTTCTCCCGACTGCACGCCGCCTGGCGCGAGTCCCTCGTCTGACCACTCGCGAACTGTCAGCCAAGTACCCGAAACTTGAGGCTTTCGGTGCTTGGGTCGCGGTTCGCGGGTGGTTTGAGTCGGGGGTGTTTCGGGGATGTTGAGGGTCGGGAACCACTTGCCGGGAACCGGCCCGACGCGCTTGACACTCCCTGGGCTGGCAGCGAATCTGGTGCCAGAGAACACAACCGCCGTGAACGAGCAGCCTCGTTCCCGAGCCGGCGCCGCACGGTCATCCGTAGGTGTCAGCCTGTCTGATCGGGGGATCACCCAGCATGGACTCAGTCACCATCGTGGGTGCGGGGGTGGTGGGCCACGCCAGTGCCGTCGCCCTCCGCGCCCACGGCTACACCGGCCGCATCACCGTGCTCGGCAGCGAACGCCACCGGCCCTACGACCGGCCGCCGCTCGGCCGCGGCTTCCTCACCGGGCAGACCACGATCGATGAACTGGCGCTCGAGGCCCCTCACGACGACCTCGACGCCGACTGGCGCCTGGGGGTCGCGGCCGTCGCGCTCGACGCGGCCACGCACCGGGTGACGCTGGCCAACGGCCGCACCGTCGACTCCGACGCCGTGGTGATCGCCACCGGCTCCGCCGCCCGCCGCATGGCGACCATGCCCCGCGGGGTGCACACGCTGCGCACCGTGGAGGACGCCCTGGCGCTCCGCGAAGAATTGCTGCCCGGCGCCCACCTGGTCGTGGTCGGCTCCGGGGTCGTCGGCCTCGAAGTGGCGTCGACCGCCCGTGACCTGGGTCTGCGGGTGACGGTGCTCGTCAGTAGCACGGATGCGCTCCACACGGCCTTCGGCGCCACCGTCGCCGGCGCCGTGTTCGGGCTGCACGAGCGCCGGGGCATCACCGTGCGCACCGACCTGCGGGTGACCGAGCTGATCGGCCCCGGCTGGGTGTCCGGGGTGCGGCTGAGCAGCGGGGAAGAGATCGGAGCCGACCTGGTGCTGCTGGACATCGGCGCGGTGCCGCTGGTCGGCTGGCTCGGCGGCTCCGCACTCGACCCGGGTGGCCGGGACCTGCACGGCGGGGTGGTCGCCGACGCGGCCGGCGGCACCGGCGTGCCCGGGATCGTCGCGGTCGGTGATTGTGCGGCCTGGCTTGACCCGGAAACCGGGGCGCACCGCCGCATCGCGCACTTCAGCGACACCCGCAACCGACCGTCGATCGCCATGGCCGCGCTGCTCGGGGTCGACCCGGGCGGGGCGGGGGCGCCCGCCACGCTGACCTCGGAGCAGGCCGGCGCCCTGGTGCAGTTCGCCGGCCGGGTGCACGGTGGCGAGTCGATGACGATCGAGGCGGGCGGGGTCGACACCGGCGACCTGCTGGCCGTCTACCGCCGTGGCGAGACGCCGGTGGCGGTGCTGGGCATCGACCAGCCCGGGCGGGTCGAGGAGTGGCGGACCCGGTTGCTCGAGCTCAGCCTGAGCCTCACCGACACCGACACCGACACCGACGCCCACATTGACACTGCCGGGCCGGCCGGCCCTGTCAGGGACGCCAGCGCGCTCGGCTGAGGTCCACCCTGTAGCCGGACTCCGGCTCGGGACCGGGCAGCAACGGTGTCTGCTCGGCCCGGTAGTGCACCAGCGCCCGGCTCTCGTGGCCGATCGGCGGATGCCCACCGGCGCGGATCACCCGCCACCACGGCGCATCCGACCCGAATTGCGCCATCGTCTGGCCCACCACCCGGGCGGCGCGGGAGCCGAGGGCGGCGGCGACGTCGCCATAGGTCATCACCCGGCCGGGTGGGATCGCCTCGACGACGTCGAGCACGGCCTCCACGAACGGGCTGGCCGGGTTGAGGCGCACCGGCTAGAGGGTGAGCGCGCCGATGACCTCACCGAACTCGGTTTCGCCGATGTCGACGAAGCCGATGCGGTGGAAGAAGGCCTCAGGGCCGTCCTCGCCGGGCTCCCAGATCACCGTGATGCGGTCGAAACCGCGGTGACGGGCCTCTTCGGCGAGGGCATCGGCGGCGAACTTGCCCACACCCATGCCCTGGGCCTCGGCGTCGACGTTGATCCGCCAGATGCAGGCGCGGAATTCCTCCTGGGCGGATTCGGGGTCGAAATTACCGTGGATGAACCCGGCGACCTCGCCGTCGAGCAATACGACACGCTGCCAGGCGGTGGCCGGGTTGATCACGGATGCGGCGACCGAATACGAGACCGGCGCGATGAATTGCTCCTGACCGGGCTTGAGGCTCAGGTTATTGGCCGCGACGATGTTGCGCGCGGACAGTTCTTCAAGTCGGAGTTCAGGCATACACCCAAGGCTATCGCCCGGCCACGGCGGCAGGTAGTCGGGTTTGTGGGGGACTCGGCGACCGTCACCGAAACGCCGGCCAACTGTCTCGATGTCGAGACAGTTACCGCCCTCGGCTAGGATTGTTGACGGCCACCACGCCCCGACTCACTGAGGAGAATCCATTGTCGAAGATCAAGGTTGCAGGTACTGTCGTCGAGCTTGACGGGGACGAGATGACCCGCATCATCTGGCAGGCCATCAAGGACTCCCTGATTCACCCGTACCTCGACATCGACCTCGAGTACTACGACCTCTCGATCCAGAAGCGTGACGAGACCGACGACCAGATCACCGTCGACGCGGCTCACGCCATCCAGAAGCACGGCGTCGGCGTCAAGTGCGCCACCATCACCCCGGACGAGGCCCGGGTCGAAGAATTCGGCCTGAAGAAGATGTGGGCGTCGCCCAACGGCACCATCCGCAACATCCTCGGCGGCACCATCTTCCGTGAGCCGATCATCATCTCCAACATCCCGCGCCTGGTGCCGGGCTGGAACAAGCCGATCATCATCGGCCGCCACGCGTTCGGCGACCAGTACCGCGCCACCAACTTCCGTTTCGAGGGCGAAGGCACCCTCACCATGACCTTCACCCCGAAGGACGGCGGCGACCCGCAGCAGTTCGAGGTCTTCCAGGCGCCGGGCAGCGGTGTGGCCATGGGCATGTACAACCTCGACAAGTCGATCATCGACTTCGCCCGCGCCTCGCTCAACTACGGCCTGGAGCGCAACTACCCGGTCTACCTGTCGACCAAGAACACCATCCTCAAGGCGTACGACGGCCGGTTCAAGGACATCTTCCAGGAGATCTTCGACACCGAGTTCAAGAACCGCTTCGAGGCCGCCGGCCTCACCTATGAGCACCGCCTGATCGACGACATGGTCGCATCGGCGATGAAGTGGGAGGGCGGTTACGTCTGGGCCTGCAAGAACTACGACGGCGACGTGCAGTCCGACACCGTCGCGCAGGGCTTCGGCTCGCTCGGCCTGATGACCAGCGTGCTCTCCACCCCCGACGGCAGCGTCGTCGAGGCCGAGGCCGCGCACGGCACCGTGACCCGGCACTACCGCCAGCACCAGCAGGGCAAGCCCACCTCGACCAACCCGATCGCGTCGATCTACGCCTGGACCCGCGGCTTGTCGCACCGCGCCAAGCTCGACGGCAACCCGGCGCTCGCCGAGTTCGCGCACACCCTCGAGGATGTGGTCGTGAAGACCGTCGAGAGCGGCAAGATGACCAAGGACCTCGCGCTGTTGGTCGGCCCGGACCAGGGCTACCTCACCACCGAGGAGTTCCTGGCCGCGATCGCCGAGAACCTGCAGACCCGCCTGGCCTAACCCGCCCGCCCGCACCCGAAAAGGCCCCGTCGATCCGGCGGGGCCTTTTCTGCGCCCAACTGTCGCCGAAACGGACAATTGTGCCCGGTACGCCGGGCGCAATTGTCCGCACCGGGAACAGTTGGCCCGACGGGTACGGCGACAAGCGGAGGCTCTCCTTGCTGGTGCCTACGGGCATCCGAGGTGACAATGGAGCCATGTCCACGCTCACGGGAGCATTCCGCCGGTATCCGGTTGTGGCGGCAACCATCCTCATCGGCCTGCTCGGACTGCTGCTGTGGGCCGCCGGGCTGACGGTCGCCGTGCAGTGGCTGTTCTCCGCCCTCGGCCTGGTCGTTGTCGGCATCCAGGGCGTCGGCATGATCAAACGGATGCGCCAGGGCTCGTTCGGCGTGGACCTGCTGGCGATCATGGCCATCATCGCGACCATCCTGGTGGGCGAGTACGTGGCCACCCTGCTGATCGTGCTGATGCTCTCCGGCGGCGCCGCGCTCGAGGACTACGCCGCGGGGCGGGCCCAGCGGGAGCTGAACGCCCTGCTCGACCGGGTGCCGCAGATCGCGCACCTGCTGCGGGGCGGCTCCTCCGACGTTGACGACGTGCCGGCCACCCTGGTGCAGATCGGCGACCTGCTGCTGGTGCGGCCCGCCGAGATCGTACCCGTGGACGCCGACCTGGTCTCCGCCTCGGCCGCGTTCGACGAGTCCTCGCTGACCGGCGAGAGCCTGCCCGTTGAGCGGCACGCGGGCGACCCTGTGCTCAGCGGTTCCATCAACGGGCAGGCCGCAGCGACAGTGCGCGCCACCGCCCTGGCCGCCGACAGCCAGTACCAGCAGATCGTGGCGCTGGTGGCGGAGGCCGCCGCGAGCAAGGCCCCGGTCGTGCGCCTCGCCGACAGGTACGCGGTGCCGTTCACCGCGGGGGCGCTGCTGATCGCCGGCCTGGCCTGGTTCGTCTCCGGTGACCCGGTGCGTTTCGCCGAGGTGCTCGTGGTCGCCACCCCGTGCCCGCTGCTGCTCGCCGCCCCGGTGGCGTTCATGGGCGGGATGAGCCGGGCGGCCCGGAACGGCATCATCGTCAAGGGCGGGGGAGTGCTCGAGAAACTCGCCCGCGCCAATACTGTGGTCTTCGACAAAACCGGCACCCTCACCTACGGCACGCCGGCCATCGCCCGGGTCTGCCCGGAGGACCCGTTCAGCGAGGACGAGCTGCTCAGCCTGGCCGCGTCGGCCGAGCAGTACTCGTCGCACGTGCTCGCCGCATCCGTCATCACCGCCGCCGAAACGCGCGGCCTCGCGCTGCAGCGCACCGAGTCGGCCGTGGAGGTGCCCGCGCACGGCGTCACGGCCCGGTTCGGCGACCAGGAGGTGGTCGTAGGAAAGCTGTCGTTTGTGGCCGAGCACGCCCCGGATGCCTACCCGGCCGACCTGTCCGGCGGCGAACTGGCCATCTACCTGGCCGTGGACGGCCGGTACGCGGGCTGCATCGTCGCCAGCGACCAGGTGCGCGACAACGCCCGCGCCACCATCGCGGCGCTCGAGCGGCTGGGCGTGCGCGAATCCGTGATGCTCACCGGCGACACCCGGCCGACCGCGAACCACATTGCCCGGCTGGTGGGCATCACCAGGGTGCGGGCGGACTGCCTGCCGGCCGACAAGGTCGACGCCGTGCGGGCCATCCGGGAGCGGCCGGTGATCATGGTCGGCGACGGCGTCAACGACGCGCCCGTGCTCGCCGTGGCCGACGTGGGCATCGCGATGGGCGCCAAGGGGTCCACCGCGGCCAGCGAATCGGCGGATGCCGTGATCCTGCTCGACGACCTGTCCCGCGCCGCCCGGGCCGTCGCAATCGGCCGGGACACCGTGCGGATCGCCCTGCAGAGCATCTGGCTCGGCATCGCGCTCAGCATCGGCCTGATGATCGCCGCCGCCTTCGGGCTGATCCCCGCCACCGTGGGCGCGTTGCTGCAGGAGCTGGTGGACCTGGCCACCATCCTCAACGCGCTGCGGGCCATCGGCGGGCGCCGCGACGTGCGCGCCCGCGGGGTGGCCGCCCGAATTCCCGCGGCCACACAGCCGGTGCCCACCCGCTGACTCTGGCGATCTTCCAGGGGCCCGCGAGCGCCTAATCTGGAGGGATGCGACGCATCCGTTTGCCGTTCGGGCCCACCACCAGCCGAACGGCTAACGAACCCCGCCTCGGCCGGGATGTCTATGTGCTCGGTGTGATCGCGTTCTTCGTCATGGTGGGCTTCGGCGTCGTGGTGCCGGTACTGCCGGTGTACGTGAAGAGCTTCGGCGTGGGCAACCTCGAGATCGGCGCGGTGGTGTCGGCGTTCGCCCTGATGCGCTTCGTCGCCAGCCCGGTCTGCGGCAAGCTCATCGACTGGGCCGGCGAACGCACCATCCTCGCCGTGGGCATCGGCATCGTGGCGGTCTCCAGCGGCCTGGTCGGCATCGCCGGCAGCTACCCGCAACTGCTGCTGCTGCGGGGCGTGGGCGGCATCGGCTCGGCGATGTTCACCGTCGCGGCGATGACCCTGCTGCTGCGCACCACCGCGCCGGGCATCCGCGGCCGCGCCGTGGGTTTCTACCAGGGCGGCTTCCTCATCGGCGGAATGGCCGGGCCGGCGCTCGGCGGCCTGCTCGCCACCATCTCGCTGACCGCGCCGTTCTTCTTCTACGCCGGCACCCTCGCCGTGGCCGGGGTGATCGGGCTGGTTCTGCTGCAGCCGGCCACGCGCGCCGGCGGCGGCTTGACGGGTGCTCCGACACCGATGATGCCGCTCCGCAGCGTGCTCCGCGACCCCCGGTTCCGCGCCGCCTGCCTGGCCAACTTCTCCCAGGGCTGGTCGTCGTTCGGGGTGCGCGGCGCCCTGGTGCCGGTGCTCGTCGTCGAGGTACTCAAGGGACCGAGCGCCTGGACCGGAATCGCGTTCGCCGTCGCCGCGGTCGCGCAGACCCTTGCTCTGGCGCCCGCGTCCAGGTTCGTCGACACCGTCGGACGGAAACCTGCCATCATCGGCGCTTTCCTGGTGGCGGCCGTGACGATCACGGCGATCCCATTCGCCCCGAACATTTGGCTGCTCACCGCGCTGCTCTGTGTCTACGGCGTCGCCGCGGCATTCATGGGCACCGCGCCGGCGGCATCCGTCGGCGACGCGGCCGGCACCGCGGGCGGCCGCCCGGTGGCGATCTTCTCGATGTTCTCCGACTTCGGCGCCATCGTCGGCCCCCTCGTGGCGGGCCTGCTCGCCGACACCGTCTCGTACCCGGCCGCGTTCCTGCTCGGCGGGCTGCTCTTCGTCGCCACCTCCCTCTACGCCCTGCGGATGCCCGCCGGCCTGCCCGCGCACCCCGCCGCCGAGCCGCCGGTCACCGACGCCGTCGACCGCTGAGCCGCACAACTCCTGCAGACCCTGCCCGGTCGAGTAGCCAGCGGCAGCCGTCGGTCCTACGGTGGGGGCATGGCCTACCTCGAGGTGCCCGTGCCGGCCGATCTGGCCCCGGACGTGTTGCGGCTGTGGTACCTCGAGCAGCCCGCGGAGCAACGCTACGAGCGCATCTTCCCGCAGCCCGCCCTGCACCTGATCCTTAACCTGTCCGACCCGTATCGGGTGTTCGACCTGGAGACCGGCGCGGCGCGCACGCTCGGGGCGGGCTTCCTGTCCGGGCTGCAGCCACGGTTCCTGATGACCCAGAGCCCGTCGGCGATCCGGCACGTCGCCGCCGAGCTGGCGCCGTTCGCCGCCGCCAGGTTCCTCGATCTGCCCGCCGACGAGCTGACCGGCACCGTGCGGGAGAGCCAGGGGTTGCTCGGTGACACCGACGCGCTGCGGCAGACCGCGCGGCGGGCCCCCGACCCGGCGGTGGCGGTGGCGCTGCTGATCGACCACCTGCGCGCCCGGCGACGGCCAGGCTCGGCGCCGCCGGCGGTGCTGCGGGCCTGGGCCGGCATCCACCAGAACCCGGATGCGCCGGTGCCGGAGATCGCGGCGGCCGCCGGGCTCAGCCACCACCGCCTGATCGACGACTTCAAGTCCTGGTGCGGGGTCACCCCCAAGGCCTACGCGGACATCGTCCGGTTCCGCCAGTTCATCCAGGCACTGCCGTTGCAGGGGCCGATGCCCAGCTGGGCCGATCTGGTGGCCACGTCCGGGTACTACGACCAGCCCCATTTCATCAGGGTCTTCCGGGCGTTCACGGGCTTCTCGCCCAGCCGGTACCTCGACATCGTCACCCGCTTCGGTGTGGACTACGCCGCCTTCGTGCCGCTGGATGAGCCGGAGGGTGTGCCGTCGCCGACGGTGCCGGAATTTTCTACAAGACGCACCGCGCCCTGATGGTTAGCGTGACAGTGTCCCGGAGTGGCCGGGACCAGGTATCCCGGGAGTAGACATGGACGTGTCATTCAACTGGCTGGCGGTCGCGCTGGCCGCACTCTCGTCGTTCGTGATCGGCGGGCTCTGGTACTCGGTGGTGTTCGCCCGCCCGTGGCAGCGCGCTGCGGGCGTCACCGACGAACAGCTGAAGCACGGCACCGCGCGGGTCTTCATCGGTTCGGCGATCCTGGCGATCGTCATGGCGATCAGCCTGGCCGTGTTCATCGGCTCGAACGGGCCGGGCTTCGGCACGTTCGCCGGATTCGCCACCGGCTCGACATTCGTGGCCGCAGCCTTCGGCGTGAACTACCTGTTCGAACGGAGAAGCCTCGTGCTGTTCGCCATCAACGGGTCGTACAACGTGGTGTCCTTCACCGTGATGGGCGCCATCATCGGTCTGCTGCAGTAACGCTCAGGCGCCGAGCTCCTTGCGGCCGGAGAGCACACCGCTGACGGTGGCCACCACCGCGAAGACGCCGGCAACAATCGGCTGGCCCAGGTCCCACCAGGCCAACGCCGCGGCGCCGAACACGAAGATCTCCACGATCGCCTTGCCGAACGGGTCGAGCCGGAACACGGCCTTGGGCGAGCGGAACAGCGCCCAGACCAGGACCGCGAAGGCCGGCGCGAGGATGCCCACCAGGATGCCCGGCCACGGCAGCGGCCAGGCCAGGAACCCCCAGAGCGCCAGGCTCACGAAGGCGAACAGTTCAAGCACAAAACGCAGGATGTCGTTGGCGCCGATGGTCGGGGTGGGGCGGGTGTCGTTCACCCGCCAATCCTACCGACCGGGCTACTTGAAGATGATGGTGCGTGCTCCGTCGAGCAGCACCCGGTTCTCGGCGAACCACTTCACCGCCTGGGTGAGGGTGCGGCTCTCCTCGTCCTGACCGATCGCGACGAGTTCGGCGGGGGTGCGGGAGTGATCCACGCGCACGACGTTCTGCTCGATGATCGGACCCTCGTCCAGGTCGCTGGTGACGAAGTGCGCCGTGGCGCCGATGAGCTTCACACCGCGGGCGTGGGCCTGCTTGTACGGGTTGGCCCCCTTGAAGCCGGGCAGGAACGAGTGGTGGATGTTGATCGCGCGGCCCTCGAGATACGCGCACAGCTCGGGGGAGAGGATCTGCATATACCGGGCCAGCACCACCAGTTCGATGTCGTTCGCCTCGACGGCGTCGACCACGCGAGCCTCGAACGCGGCCTTGCTGGCCGCATCCGTGATCGGCAGCGATTCGAACGGCACGCCATAGAACCCGACCAGGTCGCGCAGGGTGCCGTGGTTGCTGAGCACCAGCGGCACCTCGACGGCCAGCTGGCCACCGCGCTGGCGGAAGAGCAGGTCGTTGACGCAGTGCCCGGCGGTGGAGGCCAGCACCAGGGTGCGCAGCGGCCGCCCGACAACGTCGATGACGGATGCCATGGCGTACCGCTCGATGATCGGCGCGAGCGCGGCCTGCAGTTCGTCGCGGTTCGCGGGGGACTCCACCTGCAGACGGATGAAGAACCGGCCGGTGTCGGCGCTGGAGAACTGCTGGCTCTCGGTGATGTTGCCACGGGCCTGAACGATCGCGCCGCTGACGGCGTGCACGATACCGGGCTGGTCGGGGCAGACGAGGGTGACGACCAGGTGGTGGTGGTGCACGGGAGCCGGAAGACTGGGGTTCATCGAACCAGATTACCGGGACTGCCGGTGCACACCGGCATCAGCGGCCGGCCGGTTGCGCCGGGCGACCCTGTCGTTTGCGGGCTCACTCGGCTAAGCTAGTCCGTGGTCGGCGGAATCTCACCGGCCCCGGGCGCGCACGTCGGCGCGCACCGCTTGAAGAACCGCGCAGCCAGCCGTGACAGCCGCTGGCCTCGGGCAAGCGGCATCCTGTCTGTGAGCCACAGCACCCATGTCATTCACCGCGCCCATCACGCTGCCATCGACCGGCGTTCCCGGTCCGAACGAAAAAGCCCCCACCGGACCGTTCCCCTGGATCGGCCTGATCGCCCTCTCCGCCGCTGTGTTCCTCTCGGTCACCTCGGAGATGCTGCCCACCGGCCTGCTGCCGGAAATGAGCAGCTCGCTGGGCGTGAGCCAGTCCCAGGTCGGGCTGCTCGTGTCCTGGTTCGCCTTCACCGTCGTGATCACCAGCACACCGCTGGCGTTGCTGACCCGCCGGATGCCCAGGCACGGGCTGATCCTGATGGTCCTGGTCGTGTTCGCGCTGAGCAACGTGCTCACCGCGATCGCCCCCGACTACACCTTCGTGGTGATCTCCCGGGTGATCGGCGGGCTGGCGCACGGCCTGTTCTGGGGCGTGGTCGGCGCGTACTCCGCGCACCTCGTGCCCAGGGACCAGATCGCCCGCGCGGTTTCGATCACCATCGCCGGCGGCACACTGGCGTTCGTCTTCGGGGTGCCGCTGGGCACCTTCCTCGGCCACTTGCTCGGCTGGCGGCTCTCGTTCGTGGTGCTCGCCGGGCTGATGCTCGTGGGCGCCGTGGTGATCTGGAGGTTCCTGCCCAAGGTCGACCACTACAACGCCAAGCCGGCACAGCCCGTGACGACGGCCACCGGCACGGTCACGCTGCCCGCGAAGCTGCCGCGGGATGCCACGATCGGCGCCGTCGCGCTGGTCTGCGTGATCACGGCGCTGACCATGATCGGGCACTACACCTTCTACACCTACATCGCCCCGTTCCTCAGCGACACCCTCGGCGTGGGCAGCGACGCCGTGGCACCCCTGCTCTTCGCCTACGGCATCGCCGGGGCGATCGGCCTGTTCATCAGCGGGGTGGTGTTCAGCAAGCGCCCGCAGCTGGGCCTGGTGCTCGGCCTGGCGGTCACCGCCGTCAGCGTGAGCGTGCTGGCACTGTCCACCGAGGTGCTGCCCGTGGCGATCATCGCGTTCCTGGTCTGGGGCCTGGCGTTCGGCTCATTCCCGCCGCTGCTGCAGACCCGGCTGCTGCACACCGCGTCGGTGCGCATCCGCGACACCGCCAGCGCCGTGTACACCACGGCGTTCAACATCGGCATCGGCCTGGGCGCGTTCGTGGGAGCGTTCCTGCTGGACCGGGTGGGGCTCGGCACGGTGCCGTTCGTGTACGTGGCCATCATCCTGCTGTCCCTGGCCCTGGTGCTGTTCAGCGACATCGTCATCCGCCGACGCCGCGCCGTCTGAGCCCCGCCGCAACTGGTGCCGAAACGGACAAGTGCGCCCCTTGGGTTCAGGGGGTCGTTGCAACACCTGATTGATTGAGGTGTTGGTTATGGGTGGTCGTGTTGGGTTTCCGCGTGAGGTTCGTCGTCGG
>NZ_SOGI01000019.1:0-51006 GCF_004403385.1 Cryobacterium sp. TMT4-31 | reverse complement strand
GTAACACCCCCGCACCACACGAAAAACGGCCGAGCACCAGCTCGGCCGTTTTTTCGCGCCACAAGCACCCCGCACCCCGTGCCCAGACCGCGAAAGCGGCCAACCGGTCACCACAACACCCCTGAAGCAACCACACCACCGCTCTCGCGAAAGGCACCTCCCGCGAAAGCGGCCCAACGGTCACCGCAGCGCCCCGAAGCAACCACGACCCCGCTCTCGCGGCCTCGGGGCGGGACCGAGCGTCAGTCAGACGACCAGGTCCACGGCCATCCGTTCGGCGGTGACCGAGCGCACGTAGGCGCCCGCCGCCACGTGGGCCGGATGCGCCTGGTACCGACCTAGCGCCGCCTCGTCGTCGAACTTCGCGACGAGGGCCACGTCCCAGTTGGCGCCGCCGACCACGTCCGGTCCGATGCGAAACGAGCGGATCTCGTCGACCACACCCACGAGAGCGCCGAGCCGAGCCGCCATCTGGGCGGCGTTTTCGGCCTTTTCGGCAGGATCAGTGGCCGCCAGCTTCCAGGACACGATATGCAGAATGGTCATCGGACCTCCAGGAGTGCGGTGCGCAGGCGCGCCGGGTCGATGCGCCAGTAGTTGTGCACCAGCCCGTTGATGAGCAGCACCGGGATGTCTTCGACATACAGTTCGTGCAGCTCAGGGTCATCGAGAATCGACTTCTCCTCGAGCAGCACGGTCGGGGAGCCGGGTTCGGCAGCCAGCTCCGCGAGCACCGTGGTGACCACGCCCAGAGCGTCGTCGCAGAGGTGGCATCCCGGCTTGCCGATCAGGGTGAGGTGCGCGGTGGACATACCCCCAGCCTAGGCCGCTGCTGTGCGGTCACCGTGAGTAGACTCAAGCGCAATGTCCGACGAATCCGGTCCCCGCGCTATCGCGTTCTTCGACGTGGACAACACGCTTCTGCGCGGTGCGAGCCTCTATCACTTGGGCGTCGGTGCCTGGCGGATGCGGTTCATCTCGCTCGCCGACATTCTCGCGTTCGGCTGGAATCAGACCCGGTTCCTGGCGGTCGGCGAAGACGGGGTCGATATCGCCCGGCTCCGGATGCGGGCCATGGACATCATCACCGGGCACACCAGGGACGAACTCGTCGGCCTCAGCCACGACATCTTCGACAGTCGGCTCATCCATCGGCTCTGGCCGGAAACCGTCGCCGTGGCGCACGCCCACCTCAAGGCAGGGCGCGAGGTGTGGCTGGTCACCGCGACGGCCCAGGAGGTCGCTGATGTGATCGCGGAACGCCTGGACCTCACCGGCGCGCTCGGCACCAAGCTCGCCACCGTCGATGGCATCTTCACGGGTCAGCTCGTCGACGGCATCTGCCACGGCAGCCGCAAGGCCGTCGTCGCTCGCGGGCTCGCCGAGGATCGCGGCATCGACCTGGCACTCTGCTGGGCGTACTCCGATTCGCACAACGACATTCCGTTGCTCGAACTCGTCGGCAACCCCGTCGCCGTGAATCCGGACACCACGCTGCGGCGTTACGCACTGGCACGCGGCTGGCCGATCATGCACATGAAGATCGCGCAGATCAAAGCCGCACACGCAAGCAAAAAGCGCTAGGTCAGTGACCTAGCGCTTTTTCAGGTAAAACGGTCGAGACCGTCTACTTCTTATTACGACGCTGGTGGCGAGTCTTACGAAGCAGCTTGCGGTGCTTCTTCTTCGCCATACGCTTGCGTCGCTTCTTGATTACAGAACCCACACGGACCTCACAAAGATTTGGTTTAGCCGCGGGATTCGCGACCGACACGAAAACCCCATTCTAACGGATAAAGAAAGTCCCGTCCGACTCACTTCCTCCGAGAGTGGGTTCGATTGCCCTCAGGACCGCCGATTCCGGTACCCGGAAGGAGCGTCCGAAGCGCACGGCGGGCAGCTCACCGGCATGCACCATGCGGTACACGGTCATCCTGGACACCCTCATGACCTCGGCGACCTCGGCGACGGTGAGGAAGCGCAGATCGTCGAGTCGCGAGTCGGGAAGCGCACGTGACATGGCGGCTCCCTGCTATCGACGAGTGCGTGTGCCCGTCACTGTAAAGCGAAGCCCGGCCGCCCGCTAGTCGCTTTTGCGCCACTTCTTGACGCTCTTCTTCACCCCGGAGTCCTTGACCACGTGTTGCATCTGGAAGGAGGTATCAGCGAAAGCCTTACCGATCGCCGCAGCGAAGGCGCGCTGCTCATCCTTGAGGACCTCGGTGTCATCGACGACCCCCGCGAGCACGGTGTCCACGTCGATACTGAGGAACGGGATCAGCCAATCCTCGATCACCTCGAGCGGGGCATAGTCGAGGTGGTAGTAGCGGTGCTGGCCCTCTTCGCGCACACCGACCAGCCCGGCCTCACGCAGCACCTTGAGGTGCTTGGACACCGTCGGCTGGCTCAACCCGAGCGAACTGACGATGTCGGAGACACTCAGCTCCCCCTGGGCGGCACTGGACTGGTTGTAGCGCTCGAGGAGAATGCGTAAGATATCGCGTCGGGTCGAGTCCGCCACTACGCCAAAGATGTCTGCCATGCCCCAAGGCTAGTCATTCCGGGTGCGGGTGCTATGACAAGTTGTCAGCGACCCCAGGTCAGGCAAGGCGATTCGAATGAAAACGCAGGCCCCCACCGCACGTTTCACGCAGCATTCCAACACCTGGTACGGGCACCTCCGGGACTCGGTCGACGGCCTGGTGCGCAGGTCCCCGTCCAGGTTCGCGCTTCTCGTCTTCACCTCGCTGATCCTGCTCTTCACCCTGCTGTTCTCCCTGCCGATCGCCTCGGCCGGCGATACCGACACCCCGCTGCATGACGCCGTGTTCACCGCGGTGTCGGTGATCTGCGTCACCGGACTCAGCACCGTGGACATGGCAACGCACTGGTCGCCGTTCGGCAATGCCCTGGTGGTCATCGGTGTCAACATCGGCGGCGTCGGCGTGCTGACCCTGGCCTCCCTGATGGGCCTGGTCATCTCCCGCCGGCTGGGCCTGCGCGCCAAGCTCATGGCGGCCAGCGACTCGAACCCGTCGCGCATCCATATGGGCCCGGTCAACGAGGGCCAGGCCGTGCGCCTCGGCGAGGTCGGCAGCCTGCTGCTGACCGTGGCCATCAGCACCCTGGTCATCGAGGCGGCGGTCGCCCTGCTGCTGTTCCCCCGGATGCTGATTGACGGCGTGCCCACCGGTGAGGCGCTCTGGCAGAGCATCTACTACGCGGCGATGGCGTTCACCAACACCGGGTTCAGCCCGAACGCCGGCGGCATCGGTCAGTTCGCCAACGATTACTGGTTCCTCGGCGCGCTGATGGTCGGCGTGTTCCTGGGCAGCCTGGGCTTCCCGGTGCTGATGACCTTCGCCCGCAGTTGGCGCACACCCCGCCGCTGGTCTGTGCACGTAAAGCTCACGCTCTGGACGACCACGCTGCTGATGGTGTCGGGCATGATTTTCTATATCATCCTGGAGTTCGACAACCCAAAGACCTTCGGGTCCCTGAACGCCGGCGACACGATCTTCCAGTCCCTGTTCATGTCGGTGATGACCAGGTCCGGCGGATTCGCCACCATCGACATCGCCGACCTGCACGGCTCCAGCCTGCTGCTCAGCGACATGCTGATGTTCATCGGTGGCGGCTCGGCCTCCACCGCCGGCGGCATCAAGGTCACCACCCTTGCGGTGCTGTTCCTGGCCGCGTTCGCCGAAGCCCAGGGCAAGGAGCAGATGGAGGCCTTCGGTCGCCGCATCCCCAGCGACATCCTGCGCCTGGCGGTGAGTGTGGTGCTCTGGGGAGCGACCACCGTGGCCGTGTCGAGCATCCTGATCCTGCACATCTCCAAGGAGGCACTGGATGTGGTGCTGTTCGATGTCATCTCGGCGTTCGCCACCGTCGGGCTGTCGACGGGTCTCACGGCCGAGCTCCCCCCTGAGGGGGTCTATGTGCTGGCGGCAACGATGTTCATGGGCCGGGTTGGTACAGTGACTCTCGCGGCGGCGCTGGCAGCGAGCCAGAGCAGACAGTTGTTCAAACGCCCCGAGGAAAGGCCGATAGTTGGTTGACCGGATCAAGCAGAACGCTCCCGTGCTCATCATCGGGCTGGGCCGTTTCGGCGCGGCGACCGCGGGCAAGCTCGATCGGTTGGGCCGCGAAGTGCTCGCCGTGGATAGCAGCGAGGCACTCGTGCAGAAGTGGTCGGAACGAGTCACTCACGCCGTGCAGGCCGACGCCAAGTCCATCGACGCGTTACGCCAGATCGGCGCCCAGGACTTCTCCGTTGCGGTCTGCGCCGTCGGCTCCTCGATTGAGGCCAGTGTGCTGATCGTCGCGAACCTGGTCGACCTCAAGATCCCGCAGATCTGGGCCAAAGCCATTTCGCAGTCGCACGGCAAGATCCTCGAACGCATCGGCGCCAATCACGTGATCTACCCCGAGGCCGATTCCGGCGAACGCGTCGCCCACCTGGTATCGGGGCGGATGCTGGACTTCATCGAATTCGACGACGACTTCGCCCTGGTGAAGATGTACCCGCCCAAGCCGATCCGCGGCCTGAACCTCACCGAGTCCGGGGTGCGCACCAAGCATCACGTGACCGTCGTGGGCGTGAAGAGCCCTGGGCGCCCGTTCACCTATGCCACGGCCGAGACGGTGGTCTCCGACCATGACCTCATCATCGTCGCCGGCACCGAGGGCGACATCGAACGTTTCGCGGCCCTCGGCTCCTAACCGAACACACGCTGGTCGACGCAGAATGGTTCCATGACACTCCTCTCCGGCATCGACCTCGAGGCAGAACTCCGGCAGGTTGAAGCGCACTGGACGCCACGGGTCGTCGGGCGGGTGAACGATCAGTACGTCAAGGTTGCGAAGCTTCTCGGCGAGCTGGTTTGGCACGCGCACGACGCCGAGGACGAAATGTTCATCGTCGTCTCGGGTCGGCTTCGAATTCAACTGCCGGACGACCAGGAGGTTGTGCTCACGCCGGGACAGTTTTACATCGTCCCCCGCGGCGTGCAGCACAACCCTGTCGCAGACGAGGAAGTGCACATCGTCCTCATCGATACGGTAACCACCGCTCACACCGGGGATGTGATCGTAGAGGGCACCGTGCCGGTCGAACGGCAATTAGGCAACCTGTACCGGACTGACGCCAATACCTGAATCGACCGCCGAGATGGGCTGGCGAGGCGAGCGGGGGTTAGGAGGC
Source organism: Cryobacterium sp. TMT4-31 (assembly GCF_004403385.1). Classification (NCBI taxonomy): domain Bacteria; kingdom Bacillati; phylum Actinomycetota; class Actinomycetes; order Micrococcales; family Microbacteriaceae; genus Cryobacterium; species Cryobacterium sp. TMT4-31. The sequence continues at coordinate 45,800 of NZ_SOGI01000019.1, read as the reverse complement.
GGCGAGTTCCCGGGCCCGCGCGAGCGCGGCATCCGTCGCCCGGTCGAACAGGCCCTTGACGTCGCCGGTTTCGAGTTGCTGCACGGCCCGCTCCGTGGTGCCCTTGGGGCTGGTCACCTGGCGGCGCAGCTCGGTGGGGGTCAGGTCGGACACGGCCAGGAGTGCGCTCGCGCCGAGGAAGGTGCCGTTGACCATGGTCGCCGCCTGGGCGGGGGTGAAGCCCTTGTCGATGGCCGTCTGGGTGAGCTGTTCGATGAGGTAGAAGACGTAGGCCGGGCCAGATCCTGAAATGGTGCTCAGAGCGTCGATCTTGTCCTCTGGCACCACCAGCACCTCACCCACCGTCTCGAACAGGGCGGTCGCCAGCTCCATCTGCACCGCCGTCGAGCGGGTGCCGGCGCTCAGCCCGGTGACGGCCATGCCCACCACGGCTGGAGTGTTCGGCATCGACCGGATCACAGCAACCCCGTCGGGCAGGTGCGTTTCGAAGGTGGCGATGGTGACTCCGGCGGCCACACTCACGACGAGGGTGCCGGGCTCGAGGCTGTCGGCGATCTCGGCGAGCAGGTCGGGCACCATCGCGGGCTTGACGGCCACGATGACGATGCCGGCCCCCTTCACCGCGAGTCTGTTGGCGTTCGGTTCGGTCTCGGTCGCCCATGCGGTCACCCCGGCGGTGCCGGCGAGTTCGGCAGCCTTGGCGGCTGACCGGTTGGTGGTGCGGATGCCGCCGTCCACCGTCACGGTGGGCTTGAGCAGTCCGGCCAGGACGGCCCTGGCCATCGATCCGGCGCCCAGGAAGGCGATGGCGGGCAGGGTGACGGGTGCGGTCGAAGTCATCCCCCCAGTGTAGTTTTTCGCGCCAGGCCTACCCGGGGCATCTGGCCGATCGAGAAGATGGACGGTTCTAGGATTGGTCGCATGAGCGCATCAGGCGGAAACAAGGCGATTGTGGCGGCGCTGCTCGCCAATCTCGGTATCGCGATCACCAAGTTCATCGCCTGGTTCGTCTCGGGGTCCTCCTCGATGCTGGCCGAGGGCGTGCACTCGCTCGCAGACTCCGGCAACCAGGTCTTGCTGCTGATCGGCGGACGCAAGTCGAAGAAGGCCGCCGACACCGAGCATCCGTTCGGCTACGGGCGTGAACGCTACGTGTACGCGTTCGTGGTGTCGATCATCCTGTTCTCCGTCGGCGGTGTGTTCTCGATCTACGAGGGCATCGAGAAACTCCAAAACCCGCACGAACTCGAGAACGCCTGGTTGCCGATCCTGGTGCTCCTGGTTGCGATCGGCCTGGAGTCGTTCTCGCTGCGCACCGCCGTGAAGGAGTCCAACCACACCCGCACGGGCGAGACCTGGGTGCAGTTCATTCGGCACGCCAAGGCCCCCGAGCTTCCCGTGGTGCTGCTCGAAGACGTTGCGGCGTTGACCGGCCTGACGCTGGCCCTGGGCGGCGTAGGTCTGACCGTGCTCACCGGCGACGCCACCTGGGACGCCGTCGGCACCCTCGCGATCGGCGTGCTGCTCGTGCTGGTGGCCATCGTCCTGGGCATCGAGACCAAGAGCCTGCTGGTGGGCGAGGGCGCCAGCGACAAGGATGTCGACGCCATCAAGGCCGCCATCCTGGCCGGCCCGGAGACCAAGAACCTCATCCACCTCAAGACCCTCTACCTGGGCCCGGACGAACTCCTCGTGGCCGCCAAGCTCTCCTTCGACTCCGCTCAGCGGTTCTCCGACGTGGCCGCCGGGATCGACATCATCGAGGCCCGCATCCGCGAGGCCGTGCCCAGCGCCAGGGTGGTTTACCTCGAGCCCGACCTCTACATCGACCCGGCCACGGTCAACCCGCCCACCGACACGATCTTCATCAAGGGACGCGAATGAGCGCGAGCCGTATCGCCGTCGTCCTGCGGCACGCCGACGATATCCACCTGGGCAACCTGGAGCAGGTGCTTCTCGACCACGACTACACCGTGCACTACATCGACACCCTTGGCGCCGACGGCGTGCGCGGCATCGACCCGGCCGCGGCAGACCTCCTGGTGGTGCTCGGCGGTGAGATGGGCGCATACGAGACCGAGAGTTATCCGGTACTCACCGACGAGATCGACTTGCTCACCCGCCGGCTCGCCGCCCGCCGCCCGGTCTTCGGCGTCTGCCTGGGCGCCCAGCTGATGGCCAGCGCCCTCGGCTCCCCGGTCTACCGAGGCCAGAGCAACGAGATCGGTTTCCGCCTGGTGGAGCCCACCGAGGCCGGCCAGGCCTCCCCGCTCCGCCACGTCAGCGGCATCCCGATGATGCAGTGGCACAGTGACACTTTCGACCTGCCGGCGGGCACCATCCGCCTGGCCGGGTCGGCCGCCTACGGCAACGAGGCTTTCGCCATCGACGACTGGGCCCTGGCCGTGCAGTTCCACCCCGAGGTGACCGCGGAGATGCACGAGACCTGGCTGAGCTCCTCCGAGGCCGAGGTCCGCGCTGAGGGTCTGGAGCCCGACGCCCTGCGGCAGGAACGCGCCCAGCACTCCGCTGCCATGCAGCAGGCGTCCAGCGCGATGTTCAGCGAGTGGCTGTCGGCCCTGCCGGGCGACGCAGCGGGTCCTCAAAGAACTCGGTGAGCAGAAGGCCGCACTCGCCCTCGGCCACCCCGGACACCACCTCGACCCGGTGGTTGAGCCGTCGGTCCCGCAGCACGTCGTAGAGCGAGCCGGCGGCGCCGGCCTTCTCGTCCCAGGCCCCGAAGACCACGAGGGGGATGCGGGCCGCCACGATCGCGCCGGCGCACATCACACAGGGCTCCAGAGTCACCACGAGGGTGCAACCGGTCAGGTGCCAGTCCCCGGTGGCGGCTGCTGCCTCACGGATGGCGACAACCTCGGCGTGCAGGGTCGGGTCCTGGTGGAGTTCCCGTTCATTGCGTCCCCGACCGATCACCCGGCCGGCGGCGTCCAGCACGACAGCGCCGACCGGAACGTCGCCGCTGGCCAGGGCGCCGTGCGCTTCGTGCAGGGCCAGCCGCATCCAGGCCAGGTGTTCCTCGCTCTGCCGCACCACCCCACCCCATTTCCGAGTAGCCCACGAGAGCCGGATACCCGTGTGAGCTAGTAGATTGAGCCTATGCGAGTCCACGTAGCCGACCATCCGCTCATCACCCACAAGCTCACGGTGCTGCGTGATCAGAGCACCTCGTCACCGATGTTCCGGGCGCTGGTGGAAGAGCTGATGACGCTGCTGGCCTACGAGGGCACTCGCGGCGTGCGCGTCGACGAGGTCACCGTGCAGACCCCGGTGGCTATCGCCCGCGGCGTCAAGATCAGCGACCCGAAGCCGCTCGTGGTGCCGATCCTCCGCGCGGGCCTGGGCATGCTCGAGGGCATGGTCAAGCTGCTCCCCACCGCTGAAGTGGGCTTCCTGGGCATGGCACGCAACGAAGAGACCCTGCAGCCGACCACCTATGCGGAGCGCCTGCCGGACGACCTGTCCGACCGTCAGTGTTTTGTGCTCGACCCGATGCTGGCTACCGGCGGCTCGCTGATCGCGGCTATCGAGTTCCTCTTCGACCGGGGCGCCGTCGATGTCACCGCCATCTGCATCCTGGCCGCCCCCGAGGGTCTCGCCGCCGTCGAGGCCGCTTTGGCCGGCCGTGAGGTCACCATCGTTCTGGGCGCCGTCGACGAACGCCTCGACGAGCACGGCTACATCGTGCCCGGCCTCGGTGACGCAGGCGACAGGCTCTACGGCCTGGTCTGATCCGGCCCGGTCTGTTCAACCGGCTGCGGGCATCGTCACATTCGGCGCGCCCGCAGTACGCAGATCCTGCGACGCCCGGCGCGCCGACCGCGGTTAGATTCACAAAACTTTGAAATAGTTCGTTTCTCGGTGGATTTCTTTGATGGATCGCCGTTTCGTGCGAGATCCTACGAACTCGCACAGCCCCTCGTGAACCTGATGCAGGCCACCGGGCGCTTTCCGCCGTCACTGAATTGACACAACTTGTCACAGTCGGCTTTACTCACACTCATGACTTCCACCACACGCATCCCGACCTCCGCCGAGGCTTTGGGGACTGCCGGCATGATGATGCCCGGCAGTGTTATGGCGTGTTGCCGAATGTGCCGCTAGACCAGACAGGCACTCTCGCCGAGTCACCCGCCCCTCACCCGCTGATCTGCAGCCGCTGAGGACGCCGCCACCGCGGCAGGGAGACTCCAGGGCCCTCGCTACCGAGGCCGCCCGCTCCACCGGCCGCTCAGGCCGCCCTTTCTCGAACCCATGAGCGCGGATGCGCCGGGTTCCCTGCGCATCATCACCCCCAAGGATTCCGATCATGTCACTCGCACACATCGACTCAGCCCGCTCCGTCCAGTCCTACCGCCCCGAGCTCACCCTGGCCCCGGCGCCCGCACCGGCCGCACCGCGCATCCGCGCCGTACCCGACGGCAGCCAGGCCCGTGGCTTCGTGCTCTACGTCGGTATCGATGAGGCCAAGGCCGCCGCAGCGGGCACGAGCCTGCACCGCATCGTCGAGGAACTCAAGAAGCTGACCCAGGCGATCGCCCCCTCGTCCGAGACTCACGCCGCCGTGGCCCTGGCTCCCGACGGCGTCGGCGGCCGGGACGTGGACGTCGTGCGCCTGGCCCTGCAGGACCCGGCCGCCCTCGCCAAGCGCCGCACCACGGCCGACGACGCCGACCGGGCGCCCGGCGGCGTGGTCGTTGACATCTCCCGCAAGCGCGTGATCCTCGACAACGAGACCGCCGCGCTCACCTACAAGGAGTTCGAGCTGCTGCAGTACCTGGTGCTGCGCGAGGGCCGCACCATCGAGCGCGCCGAGCTCATCGCCAAGCTGTGGGACGCCGAGAGCGAAGAGGATGCGCCCAACGAGCGCACCATCGACGTGCACGTGCGTCGTCTGCGCGCCAAGCTGGGCCGCTACGAAGACATCGTGCGCACTGTGCGCGGCGTGGGCTACCGCTTCGACCGTCACGCCGACGTGTCGATCCGCCAGGCCAGCACGCCCAGCCCCGACCGCTTCTAACCGTCGCCGGCAGCTGGGTCGCACCCGCTCGTTTGCCGAGGTCGACCCGCGAGGTCTCTCCACGCTCGAGCAACGGGCGCACTCACCGGCCGTTAACGTGATTGAGGGCCGGTCGTAGAGGCAAACGACCGACCCTCTTCCCTTGCACCAAGAGTGTCCTGCAATCACATTCGCATCTTCCGCCACAGCAAACGGTTGACGCACTACGAATATATAACGAAGAGGTAACGGAGCGCCAGTTATCCAATCGTTATTTTCCTGCGAGTTCACAGTGCGTTCGCGTGGATCGCGATAAATGCCCCCTGCGTGCCGGCAGGCTGCGCGTCCGCCCTCGCGGTTGCGGGCGTAGCGTGTCGTCCAGGAAGAATCGGAGAAAACACCGTGGACATCATCCGCTTGCAACCCGCCGGACTCGTCAAGAGTCCGGCGTTCAGTCACGTCGCGATCGTTCCCGCGGGAGCCACGACCATATATGTGGGCGGTCAGAACGGCGTTGACGACACCGGCACTGTCATCTCCGCGGATATCGCCGAGCAAACCAGCCGGGCGGTCGACAACGTTGTTGTCGCGCTCGGAGCGGCCGGCGCATCCCTCGTCGACGTCGTGCAGTGGACTGTACTAATCGCCGCGGATGCCGATCTCGGCGCCGCCTACGGCGCCATCGCGCCGCGGCTCGTCGGGCCCGGTGTCCCACCGCTGGTGACCGCGGCACGGGTGGCGGGACTGGGAGTACCGGGAGCCCTCATCGAAGTAAGCGTGATCGCGGCCAAACTGCCGTCATAGGACCGGCGGTCACGCGACCGACGGGCCCTTCGGACCACCAGGTCGATGATCACGCCTCCCGCGAGCGCGACCGCGACCGCTACCACGGCGCCCAGCACCGGCTGATCCCGTAACCAGGCGCCGGCGAAGACGCCGACGAGGACCGAGTAGCCGGCCCATGCCACCCCAGACACCGCGCTGAGCGGCACAAAACGGCGTCGGGCAAACCCGCTCGAGCCGGCCATGACGTTCACCGCAACCCGGCCGACGGGCACGAATCGAGCCGTGAGGATGACGGACGCCGCACGCCCGTCGAGGGCGCGGCGCGCACGATCGAGCAGCCGGGACGCTCTCGGCCCGCGTGTCCAACGGAAGCGTTCGAGGTCGACCCGGCGGCCGAGGGAGAACGCCAAGTTGTCACCGACGAACGACCCGATGGCCGCCACCAGGAACACCGCCCAGGGGTTCGGGGTCCCGGTGGCAACCCCGATCGCGGCGACGGCCACCACGACGGGCTCACTGGGCATGGGCGGAAAGAACCCGTCGAGTGCCACGAGCAGCAGAACCACGACGAGCACGAAGGGGGATGCCGCCCAGGAAAGTATGAGCTCGTTGAGCGTCTCCACAAGGATCCGATCTGCCGGGAAGGCCACCTCAGAGCGATGGCGGTGAGGCGGGACTTCGTCTGTCTCCGACGCTACGGAAGCGCTCAAGCACGCACCATCGAGCTGGCTCCCGTACTCGCAGGCGGGCTAACCCCACCATCGCCGCCCGAGGGAGTTGTCTAAGGGGTGACTCCTAGAGCCTCCTCGGCAGCACGAGCCCGTTGTCGTAGGCGGCGATGACCAGCTGCGCGCGGTCCCGCGCGGCTAGTTTGCTCAGCAGGTGCGAGATGTGTGATTTCACCGTCTTGACCGAAATTGTGAGGTGCACGGCCAACTGGTCGTTGGAGAGACCCCGACCGATCAACCCCAGGACTTCGACCTCGCGGTCGGTGAGTGCGGCTGCCGCTCCGCGCTTGGCCGCTGCTCCCGCGGCTTCGGGCGCGCGGTTCAGGTAGTGCGCCACGAGCCGGGTGAGAACAGACGGGGCGAAGAGCGCCTCGCCCGTGCTGGTGCGGACGATGGCGTCGATGAGATCGCCCGGCTTGCTGTCCTTGAGCACAAAGCCGCTTGCTCCGGCCCGCAACGCGTCAAACACGTATTCGTCGAGCTCGAACATACTCAGCATCAGCACCCGGGCGCCGCGGAGAGCGGGGTTCGAGCAGATTCGTCTGGTGGCCTCGATGCCGTCCAGCCGGGGCATGCGCACGTCCATGAGGATCACGTCGGGGAGGGTGGCCTCAGCGACGTCGACGGCCTCGAACCCGTCACCCGCCTCGCCGACGACCAGGAGTCCGGCCGCGGTGTTGATGACCTGGGCAAGACTACGGCGCAGGAGCAGCTGGTCGTCGACCAGGACCACCCTGATGGGCCGGGCGGGCGCGGTCATGGTTCGTCCCGGTCGGGCAGCCGGGCCTCGAGGCGGAATCCGCGCCCGTGTGGTTCGGCCACCAGAGTGCCGCCGAGGCTCTGGGTGCGTTCCCGGAGCCCGACGAGCCCCTGCCCTGCACCCGGGACAGCCAGCCATGCTGGTGTGGACCCCACATCGGTCACCGTCAGCGTGATGACGGATCCGCTGCGAACCAGCCGCACCCGGACGGCCGTCGGCCCGGAGTGCCGGAGGGTGTTGGCGAGTGCTTCGCGCACGATGACGATGATCGCGAGCTGCACGCCCGGCGACACGTCGCCGAGGTTTCCACCGTCGAACTCGACGGCCAGGCCGTTTCGGGTCGCTCCGGCGATGAGTCCGGGCAGGGATTCGAGGCTGTCCACCGGCAGCCGCGGCGCGGGGTCGTCGGTGCGGCGCAGCACCCCGAGCATGCGGCGCAATTCCACCGTCGCTTCCCGGCTGGCCGTCTCGATGTCCCCCAGCGCCTGCAACAGGGTGGCACGGCTCTCACCGTGGTCGTCGAGGTGCTTGGCGGTGGCCGCGCGAACGGTGATCAGGCCCAGCCCGTGCGAGACGATGTCGTGCAGGTCACGGGCAATCTGGAGGCGTTCGACCGCCACAGCGCTCGCCGCTGCCCACTCGGTGAGCGCGGCCTCGTGGGCATCGCGCTCGGCGCGAAGGGTGACAAGTGCCCACACCGAAATCGTCACGGTGGCGGCGATGATCCCGATCGGGAGGCTGACCGCGAGCGCGCCCGTCACACCGAATGTGACGGAGACGAGGAGCACGGCTGTCAATGCGGCGATCGCGAGAGGCGCCGCCCGGGATCGCCGTGCCGGACGCTCCCCCAGTGTCATGCGCCCGAGTCTACTGAGCGGCCGAGTCGGGGGCATCGGACCCAGGTCTGACAGTCCTGGGCCCGCCGGCAGCTGCACAGCGCCGCCCTGGGTCGGATGCGTGCCGCGCTGAGGCCCACTTCACTGGAAGGACCGGCCGTTCCCCGGGCAGAGAGGCAGGCATGATCAGCATCGAGCACATCCACAAATCGCATGGTCGACGGGAGGTGCTTCACGGCATCAGCTTCCAGGCCCGGCCCGCTCGGGTCACCGCGTTCCTCGGCCCGAACGGCGCCGGGAAGAGCTCGGCGTTGAGAATCCTGCTCGGTCTGGACCGGGCCTCATCCGGTCTCGCGCTGATCGACGGAAAACGCTACCGCGACCTCGACCGCCCCATGAGGACGGTGGGTGCGATGTTCGACGGCCCGGGTGCCAGCGCCGGGCGCTCCGCACGGGACCATCTCCGGTGGATGTGCACGAGCAATGGCATCGCGCCGAGCCGGGTGCCGGAGGTGCTCTCGATCGTGGGTCTTGAGCACCACGCAATGGACAAGGTCGGCACGTTCTCGCTCGGAATGGGGCAGCGGCTGGGGATCGCGTCTGCGCTGCTCGGATCACCGGCGACCCTGGTGCTCGACGAGCCCACGAACGGCCTCGACCCCGACGGGCTGCGTTGGCTGCGGTCATTCCTGAGAGGCCAGGCCAACGCCGGGCACACGGTTCTGGTGTCCAGCCACCTCATCACGGAGATGGCCGATCTCGCGGACGACGTGGTGGTCATCAACGACGGGAGCATCGTTGCAACCGGGAGTGTCGCCGCCGTGCGCGGTAGCCGGCCCTCTCTGGAACACGCGTTCTTCGCCTTGACCGACCCCGGTCTCCTCCCGTGAACGGCCTTCTCCTGGGGGCGTCCGGGAACCGGGTCGGGACCGAGGTGGTCAAATTCACCACAACCACGGCACTGTGGATGCTGCCCGTGCTGACCATCGCCCTCACCGGTTCGTTGACCTACCTCGCGGGCCGCTCGGAGGTGGCGGCAACCGGGGGCGACCTGGCCGGGGCAACCTCGGCGACCAACCCGCAGCTGTACTCCGCTCAGCCGCTGCCCGTGGAGTATCAGGGGTTCGACATGATGAACATCGGGCTCATCCTGATGATCGCGCTCGGCGCACTGTATGCCGGCAGCGAGTACCGTACCGGGCTGCTCCGCAGCTCCCTCATCGCTGACCCGCACCGGCTCCGACTCTTCGCCACCCGGACTGCGGTTCTCGCTCTCGTGGTCGCGGTGACCGCCAGCGCGGCGATGGGTGGCGGCACCGTGCTCCGGCACCTCGCGCTCGGCGACCAGGGCCTGGACCCGCTGGCCTTTCCGCCGCTCGTGTGGCGAAACATCGCCGGCGTCGCACTGACCTGGACGGCACTCGCCCTGCTGGCGTTCGCGATCGGCGTGCTGGCCCGCAACGCGATCCTGCCGCTGGTCGTCATCGTGCCGCTGTCGGTAGGCCTGGGCGACTTTCTCACCACCCTGTGGGCACCCGCACGATTCGTCCCGCCGGCCGCCGGCGCCAGCCTGTACACGCCGGCGGACGGCACCCACCTTGGCGCAGCGGCCGGCGCGATCGTGCTGGTCGGGTGGGTTGTCGCTAGCCTCACACTGGCCGGGATCGTGTTCCGGCGCCGTGATGCGTAGCCGGGGCGGAGCGCTCATGTATCGAGCGATCGCCGCGGAGCTGACGAAGATCCGCACGCTCCCCGCCGCCCTGGTGACGATCAGCGCCGCCCTCGTGCTGCCGCCGGCGCTGTCTTTCGCGATGGGGCTGAATGTCGCCGCCTCCCGCTCACCGGCCGCGACCGGCGACGACACGGGCGGGTTCGAGGTCGCCGGCTTCGGCCAACCGCTCGTCATCCTGCTCGCTGCACTCATCGTCGGCTGCGAGTACCAGAACGGTCTGCTTCGCAGTTCCCAGCTGGCCGTCCCGAACCGGCTGCGGCTCCTGGGCGCGAAGGCGATCGTCGTCGCCGCCCTCGCCTTCCTGCTGGCGGTCGTCGCCGTCGGGTTGGGCGTCGCCGTGCGTCAGGTATCGACCGGGGGAGCGGGCATCGCCGAGCTGGAGCTCACCCCGGCGATGACGCTGAACCTGCTCATGGTCGGCCTGAACTGGACCTGCATCAGCCTCATCTCGGCCGCGCTTACGGTTCTCGCCAGGTCCATCCTGCTTCCGGTGATCGTCCTAATCCCCCTGGTCCTGGGGCTCGGGGTGGCGCTGGTCGGTCTGCTCCCCTGGCTGAAGTTCACCCCCGACCTCGCGGGGCTGCAACTCATCTCGCGGTACCCGGGCATGGGGCTGCTTGAGCCACTCCCCGGCGGTGTCGTCATGGTCGCCTGGGTCGTCCTGCTCCTGGCTCCCGCGTTCGTGCTCTTCGGTCGTCGGGATGCCTGATCCGGAGCCGCTCAGCGCCGGCCGAGCCTGGCGGGAACGGGCAGCCGCACGACCAGGGCGCCAGGATCAACACTGAACCGACCGGCACGGGTCTCGCCGACCGGGTCACCGTCAATCTCGGCGAGCACCGGGCGGTCGAGCTGAAACCCGAAGTCGCGACCCGACCATTGGCGCAGCGATGCGGCCCCGTTGCGGATCCGCGCGGCGACCTCGACCGCCACGCCCAGCCAACCGGCAACGACGTTGGGCCGCAGCACCACCAGGTCCAGTCGTTCATCGTCAACCTTCGCGCCGGTGGCGAGTTCGATATTGGCCACCACCGAGCTGCAGTTGCAGGCCAACACCATGAGGCACTCGTGGCTCGTATGCTCCTCACCGTCGACAGACAGGGTCACCCCGAATCCCTCGCGGAACATCGTCGCTCCACCGGCGACGACATAGGCGCCCCAGCCCACCTTCTTCTTGAGGCCATCATCGGTCTGCGCCATGATGTCGGCGTCCAGGCCGACTCCGCCCATGACGACGAACACCCGTTCTTCGCCATCGTCGAAGGTAGCCAGTCCCACGTCGATGGCGTGGTTCTGCCCCAGGAACGCGATCTCCAGGGCGTCGTCGAGAGAATCGACCGGGATGCCCAGGTTGCGGGCGAGCAGGTTTCCCGTGCCGCTGGGGAGCAGACCGCACGGCACCGAGGTGCCGCGCAACACGCCCGCTGCCGCCCGCACCGTGCCGTCGCCGCCCATGACGCAGACGAGGTCCGGGGCAAGCGCCAGTGCCGACCGGGCCGCGGCGACGCCCGAATCATCCCTGTTCGTCTCGAACCACAGGGGGTCATCCCAGCCGAGGCGGCTCGCGGCGGCGCCAACCCGAGCCTTCGTTTCCTCAAGATCCGGGAACTTGCTCGGATTGATGACGACGGCGACGGACGGGGTTCGACTTCGCGAGGCATCCATACGCGCACTATAGAACGGTCCGGCCGCACGGACGGCAATGCGCGATCGACCGGGCTAGGCTGCCGGGGACGCCGCGCCGATCCCATATTGTTGAACACGGGATGCCCGGGGGCACGGTGAGGAGGCAACATGGTCGATCGTGCAATAGCCGTCGGCGCGTGGGAGTCGCTGTTTCGCGCCCAGGTCGCCATCATGCGCAGCCTGGCCGAGGACTTCCCGTCCCGCGAGATCTCCTTCAACGAGTACGACGTGATGTTCAATCTGTCCCGCCAGCCCGAACGCAGCATCCGGTTGCGGGAGTTGAACAAGCATGTGTTGCTCACCCAGCCCAGCGTGAGCCGGCTGGTGGACCGCCTGGCGTCCAGGGGCTACGTGCTCAAGCACGCCGACCCCGACGACGGTCGCGGCGCCATCGTGCAGCTGACGGATGCCGGCTTCGCGCTCTTTCGGCGGGTGGCGCTGGACCACATGGGCTCGATCAGCACGCGGGTGGGCGACAGCCTGAGCGACGATGAACTCCTGCAGCTCACCGCCCTGTGCGACCGGCTACGGCTGGGACCGGACCAGCCGGTCTGAGCCGCCGCGGGTGGCGGCGAGGTAAGGGCCCTACCCCTCACCTCGCCGTGGCACTCCCTTGCAGGACTGCCATCTCGGCCAGACGACCCGAACGCTGCCTGACTGAGAATCCGGGTGGCGCGTTGGACAAAACTAAGGTTAGCTCAGTTTTGTGCCCGCTGCGGCGCTGCGGGAATCTCGCCGAGCGCCAACGCCCCTGTGCAGGCGGAGGCCGCGAGCGTAATCTGCCCGACAGGAGGTGCGTTATGCGCGCAGCAGAGAACGACCGGATCATCATCCGCGGCAAAACCGATTCAACGCCTGACCGGCACGGCACCATTCGCGAGGTCCGCGGCCCCGAGGGCGAGCCGCCCTACCTGGTCTCCTTCGACGACGGTCACGAGACCCTGGTCTTCCCAGGCACCGACTTCGTGGTCGAGCACGCCCGCTGACCGGCGTAACCGTTGCCGCAGCGGACAACTGCGCCCGGCGTACCGGGCGCAGTTGTCCGCACGGGCACCAGTTGCCGGCGGCTACCCTCAGGTATGCCCGATCCCGACCTCCGCTCCCCCGCCACCGATCCGGCCGGCGGACCCGTCGCCGCGCGCGCTGACGATCTGATCGACCGGCTCCGGGCCTGGATGCCGCTCGCACCCGGGCAGGCCGTGCTGCGGGACGAGTACCTCGGGTTCGTCCTCGGCTCGCCCGAGGCAGCGCTGGAACGCCACGGCGGCCCCGAACACGTCACCGGGAGCTGCTTCGTCTTCACCCCCGACCTGGCGCAGGTGCTGCTGTGCTTTCACAAGAAGGGCCGGTTCTGGGTGCAATTGGGCGGTCACGTCGAGGCGGCCGACGGCTCCGTTGTCGACACCGCCCTCAGGGAAGCCCGCGAGGAATGCGGAATCGACGACCTCGATCCGGTCGGCGGCGGCATCCTGGATCTGGACCGGCACAACCTGGGTGACGGCTTCAGCTGCCGTACGCACTGGGACGTGGGCTTTGCGGCGATCGCCAGACCGGAGGCCGCCCCGGTGGCGAGCGATGAAAGCGACGATGTCGCGTGGTGGCCGGTGGATGCGCTGCCGCAGAACGTTCCCCCGCAGTTCGCGCTCCGCCTGGCCGGTGTGCTCGCCGAGCTCGGCAACCAGGAGCGGGCGACGCACTAAGCCCCGACCGGGGGCGGTCAGCCGAAGGCGTGGAGGCCGAGGTCGACGCTGAGCCGATCGCTCACGAGACGCCCGCGCACACTGGTGCCCTGCGCGTCCAGCGGCGGGCTGACCACGGCGGCGCCGAGCCGGCCGGGTGCTGCCAGCACGATGGCGCCGGAGACGCTCGACTTCGCCGGAATCCCGACGCTCTGCATCCACCGGCCCGACCCGTCGTAGACCCCGCAGGTGGCCATCACCGACACGACGTCGCGGGCGATCCCGGCCGGCACCACCCGCTCCCCGGTAACGGGGTTCACGCCCCGGCAGGCCAAGGTCGCGCCCATCACCGCGAGGGCCCGGGCGTCGACGAGCACGGCGCAGGCCCTGGCGTACACTTCCACGGCGTCGTCGGCGCTGACCCGCAGGGTGCCCTCCGACCGCATCAGGTGCGCCAGAGCGTGGTTGCGGTCGCCGAGTAGGTGTTCGGTGCGGGCGATGCCCTCGTCCACCTCGAGCGGGCGCCCGGCGAAAGCCGACAGGCCCCGCAGGATGCGGTCGTTCCGGGCGGCGACGTCGTCACCGTCGACGAGGGCGGCGGTGAGCAGTGCTCCGGCGTTGACCATGGGATTCGGTGGGCGGCCGGTGCCGCTTTCGAGCTTGATGGCGTCGAAGGCCTCACCGGTCGGTTCGATGCCGATGCGATCAAACGCTTCGCCGTGGGTGTCCAGCAGGGCCAGGGCGAAGAGGAAGGGCTTCACGGCCGACTGCACACTGAAGAGCACGTCGGCCTGTGCACTGCTCCGCACGGTGCCGTCCGGCAGCACGAGCGCGATTCCGCACAACCCCGGGTCGGCGTCGGCCAACTGAGGGATGCTGTCATCGACCGCTCCCCCGGCTTCGGAGACCACCCGGTCACGGAGCGAATCGAGGTCGTACGTGCGAGGGTCCGAGGAGCGGCTCATCAACCCATCCTGTCACGGCCGGAAACGACGAAAGCGGCCCACCGAAGTGAACCGCTTTCAATCTGTGCGCCCGAAGGGATTCGAACCCCCAACCTTCTGATCCGTAGTCAGATGCTCTATCCGTTGAGCTACGGGCGCAGTGATGAATTCGGGACCGAAACCCTCGAAGACAACTTAGAAACTATAACAGTTATTTTGAGCCCTCTGGTGCGCCTGGGGCCCTCCAGCGGTCCAATTGCGCCAGTTGGCGCTTCAGGGCGACCTGTCGATACGAGGTCTCCACCAGTTCCGCCAACTCCACCCAGTCGGTCCGGGGTGAATCGAAGTCGATGGCGAGCCAGCCGGCCGGGCCGAAATAGGGCGGGATGAAGAAGCGCGCATCCTGCACGAGGGCCCGCCGCTCCTCGGGGTCGGGCTTGAAGACCATGCTGTGCGGCCGGTCCATGCTCGCACCGACGGTGACGAAGATCTTCTTGCCGGCACGGAAGGTGGGCCGCCCCCAGGCGAGCACCTCGACGGCCTCGGGGAAGGCCAGGCACAGGGCGCGCAGGCGCTCCAACGCGGCATCCGGTTCGTCGAAGAGCAGCGGATGCTCCATGGCTACCCGGGCTCCCCGACAGCCGCGACCGGCGCATCCGTTGTGGGCACGGCCGTGCGGATACCCAGCCAGGAAACGATGCCGCCCGCGAACATCAACGCGGCCACCAGCACCATCGCGCGCTGGAAGCCGGCGACATCCAGCGCAGACCCGACGATGGTGCCGGTCAGGGCGATCGCGACGAGGCCGGCGACACGGGCCACGGCGTTGTTGATCGCCGAACCGATGCCCGCCTGGCCGGAGTGGATGGAGCCGAGCACGGCCGAGGTGAGCGGCGCCACCGTGATCGCCAGGCCGAGTCCCACCAGCACGATTCCCGGCAGCACCTGCAGGGCGAAGTTGACCGGCGGTACCGCCGTGGTCACCAGCAGGAAGCCGGCACCGGCCACGAACGGGCCGATCGTCATGAACAGCCGCGGCCCGTATTTACCGGCCAAGGTGCCGAAGAGAGTGGCGAAGAGCAGCATCATCACGGTGGCCGGGATGCCGGCGAGCCCCGCGAGGGTGGCGGAGAAACCGCCGACCTCCTGGAGGTAGAGGGCGAAGAGGAAGAAGC
Source organism: Cryobacterium sp. TMT4-31 (assembly GCF_004403385.1). Taxonomy (NCBI): domain Bacteria; kingdom Bacillati; phylum Actinomycetota; class Actinomycetes; order Micrococcales; family Microbacteriaceae; genus Cryobacterium; species Cryobacterium sp. TMT4-31. Next base: position 30,460 of record NZ_SOGI01000019.1, on the reverse strand, counting down.
CCAGGTTGAGCGCGGCGTAGATCCCGACGGTGGCGATGTTGCCCACGGCGAAGTTGCGCACCCTGAAGAGGCCCAGCGGCATCATCGGCTGCGGGGCCCGCGCCTCCCACCAGAGGAAGGCCGCGAACGCGATCAGGCCGATGGCCATCGGGAGGTAGACGACGGGGCTGCCCCAGCCGAACCGGCCCTGTTCGATCAGGGCGAAGACCGGCCCGCCCAACCCCACCACGGCCAGGCAGGCGCCGAGCACGTCGACGCGGGCGCCTACGGCAGGCCGGGTCGGTTCCTGAACGCGGCGCAGCAGGAACATCGTGACGGCGATCGGAATGACGTTGATGAAGAAGACCAGCCGCCAACTCACCGCATCCACCAGGATGCCGCCGAGCAACGGGCCGGCGATGCCGGCGACCCCGGTCCAGCCGGTCCAGGCGCCGATGGCCTTGCCCTGCGCGACACCGCGGAAGGTGGAGGTGATCAGGGCCAGCGAACTGGGAACCAGCAGCGCCGCCGCCACCCCCTGAAGCAGTCGGGCGATGACGAGGAGGACTCCGGTGGGCGCCAATCCGCAGGCCAGGGAGGTGATCCCGAACCAGATCAGGCCCGCGCGCAGCACCCGCACCCGGCCGAAGGTGTCGGAGAGCGACCCGGCCACCAGGATCAGCGCGCCCAGGCTGAGCAGGTAACCGTCGACCACCCACTGTTGCAGCGGCAGGCCGCCGCCGAGTTCCCTGGAGATGGCCGGCAGAGCGACGTTGATGATCGAGCCGTCCAGGAACGCCACGAATGACGACAGGATGGCCACAATCAGAATGCGCCGTTGGCTGGAGGTCACCCGATCAGTCAACACCACCGCGCGCGTTGTACACCAGCACATCCGCCGCGCCGTACTCCCGGAACACCCGTAGCGCCTCGTCGCGGCCGATGTCCTGCACCACGGTGATGCCCCGGGCCTCGAATTGCTCCGCCCAGTCCTCACGCATCGGGCCCTCATCGAAGCCGGTCAGAGTTTCCAGCTCGGCGCCGGAGCCGGCCACGACCAGTCGGCGCACCCCCGACCACATCGTTGCGCCGTAACACATCACGCAGGGGCGCCAGTTGACCACGAGTTCCAGGGGACGGGCCGGATCGGCGCCAAGGTCCCAAGAGCCTGTCGCACGTTGCGCCAGCCCGAGGGCCATGACCTCGGCATGAGCTCCGGCCACGCCGGTGGACAGCACCACGTTCACCCCGACCGACACGAGCTCGCCCGTACCGGCATCGACGACGATGGCGGCAAACGGTCCGCCGTTGCCCTCCCGGTAGTTCCGTGCGGCGAGCGAATTCACCAGGGCCATCCGCTCGTCCAGGGTCGGCAGCGTCTGCGGGAGTCCGGGCATGAGCTCGGTCAACCATGACGGCAGTGCCAGGGTGAATGTGGTTTCCATAGGGACCTTCCGTCAGAGGCGCCGCACCGCGCGAAGCCGAGACCCCACAGCGTACGAGGCGGATGTTTCCGGCAGGTTATGCCGCCGAGCCCCGCTCTCGGCGTTGTTTCCACCGACATCTGCACTGCAACCGCCGAACACGGCTGCACCCTGATAACCTCCGGGCACCGCCCTGTGCACCGATGCGCCATCGTCCTCGTGCGGCCCGACCACCGACGATCTGGAGCCGACCGCATGAGCGCACCGACCACCATCCGCCCCGTGGTCGGCATCCGTCGTTCCCGGGTGGCGGTGAGCGCCAGCTACGCCGCGCAGGGCTTCGGCTACGCGGTGGTCGTCACCTCGCTGCCCAACCTGAAGACCCGGTACGGCATCGACGACACCGTGGTGTCGCTCATCGTTCTGCTGGTCTGCCTCACAGCGGCCGGCGGTTCGCTGCTGGCCGATCGACTCGCGGTGCGCTGGGGCAGCAGGGTGGCCCTGGTGGTGGGACTGCTCCTCGAGGCCGTGGCCCTGCCGCTGATCGCCTCCCCGGTGGGGCTGCCCGCGTTCATCGCCGCGTTCGCGATCTACGGCGCGGGCCTGGGCATCGTCGATGCCGCCGGCGCCATGCAGGGCGTGCTGGTGCAGCAGCGCATCGGCGTCTCCGTGATGGCCGGATTCTTCGCCTGGTACACCGGCGCCGCCATCGCCGGCGCCCTGCTGATGTCGGCCGTTGCCGGCACCGCGGCCAACGCCGGCATCGCCCTGGTTGCGGGCGCCGTCGTCGCCCTCGCCGTCGCCGTCGTGGGTCTGCGCGGCTTCGACCCGCGGCGTACCAAGCTTCCACCGGCCCCGAATGCGGCCCCGCACGGCAAGCTGCCTCGCCGCGGCATCGTGTTGTTCGGCACCGTGGTGCTGGCCGCCTTCGTGGTGGACTCCGCCGTGAGCACTTGGAGCACGGTGTACCTGCACGATGTGCTTCTCACCGGCGCCGCGATCGCTCCGCTCGGCTACGCCGCCTACCAGGCCGCCATCCTGGTCACCCGCATCGGCGCCGACGTGCTGGTGCGCCGGTTCGGCCGGGTCGCGTTGGCCGCCTGCACCACGGTGCTGGCGATCCTCGGCTGCCTGGTCGTGGCGACGGTGCCCGTCACCTGGGCCGCCGTGGCCGGCTTCGCCCTGGCCGGTTTCGGGGTCGGTGCCCTGGTGCCGCTGGCATTCAGCGCGGCGGGCGAGCTGCACGAGGCCCGCAGCGACGAGGTGATCGCCAGGGTCAACCTGTTCAACTACGCCGGGGCGGTGCTCGGCGCCGTGCTGGTGGGTCTCCTCGCCGACTCCACCGGGCTCGCCCAGGCGTTCCTGCTGCCGATGGCGCTGCTCATCCCGGTGCTGTTCCTGGCCCGGCGGTTCGCGCCGCGCCCGGCCCGCACTTCCGCGCAGAGACCGGGCTAGACGATGCGCGGGCCAGGTGCTTGACTGCCCCCATGGTGCACACGCTCAGAAACACGCAGGCCTCGTTCGAATATCAGGGACTGCGCGCCCTGTTCATCAACTGCACCCTCAAGCGCAGCCCGGAGATCAGCAACACCCAGGGCATCATTTCCCTCAGCGCACACCTCATGCGCGAGCAGGGTGTGCACGTCGAGGTCATCCGCGCCATCGATCACGACATCGCCACCGGCGTCTACCCCGACATGACCGAGCACGGCTGGGCGACGGATGCCTGGCCGGCCCTATTCGACAAGGTCGCGGCCGCCGACATCCTCGTGCTCGGCGGGCCCATCTGGCTCGGCGACAACAGCTCGGTCACCAAACGGGTCATCGAACGGCTTTACGCGATGTCGTCCGAGTACAACGACAAGGGCCAGTACATCTACTACGGCAAGGTGGGTGGCGCCATCATCACCGGCAACGAGGACGGCGTGAAGCACTGCTCGTCCAACATCCTGTACAGCCTGCAGCACATCGGCTACACGATCCCGCCCGCAGCGGATGCCGGCTGGATCGGCGAGATCGGTCCAGGGCCGAGCTACCTGGATGCGGGCTCCGGCGGCCCTGACAACGAGTTCACCAACCGCAACACCACGTTCATGACCTGGAACCTGATGCACCTGGCCGCGATTCTCAAGGCCAACCGCGGCATCCCCGCTTACGGCAACCTGCGACAGGAGTGGGACGCCGGCGAACGCTTCGGGTTCGAACCGAATTCGTAAGTACCGCTAGGGCACGACAGGCCCCGAGCACGCGAACCGGGGCAGGAGGGACACACGATGCTCCGCCCTCTGCCGGACAACGCCCCGGCGCACCAGTCACCGTCCGCATTCCGGCCCTGGCCCCTGGAGGTTCTCGTCGCCGGCGGCCTGGTTCGGGGCAGCCTCCCCGTCGCGGGGGTGCAGACCTGGCGCGGAATCCCCTACGCGGCCCCGCCGGTCGGGCCGCTGCGGTTCCGCGCACCCCAGCGGGTGATCCCGTGGGCGGGCGTCCGCGACGCCGGCAGCTACGGCCCCGTCGCCCCGCAAGACCGGGGCACCCAGTTCAAGGGCGTCAGCCGCCGCACCCGCATGGGCGAGGACTGTCTCAGCCTGAACGTGCAGCGGCCCGCCGACCGGCCGGACGAGGCCGATCTGCCGGTGATGGTCTTCATCCACGGCGGCGGCTACGCCTCCGGTTCCTCACAAGACTTCACGGAACGCAGCCAGACCATCGTGCGGAGCGGCCGCACCGTCTACGTCGCCCTCAACTACCGGCTGGGCGCCCTCGGCTACCTCGACTTCAGTCGGTTCAGCACCCCCAACCGTCCCTTTGAGAGCAATCTCGGGCTGCGGGACCAGGTGGCCGCCCTGGAATGGGTGCGGGACAACATCCGGTCGTTCGGCGGCGACCCGCACAACGTCACCGTGATCGGCGAGTCTGCCGGCGGCAATGCCGTGGTGACGCTGCTCGCGACGCCCGCAGCCCGTGGACTGTTCGCCAGGGCGATCGCCCAGAGCCCGCCGTCGAACGCGGCGTACTCCCCCGCGTTGGCCGGCCGCTGGGCCTCCGAGTTCATCGAGGTGCTGCGGCAGGGCCGCGCGCCGGAGCTGGCCGGCGGCCGGCGGCCCGCCGCCGAATTGCTGGACACCGCCACGTGGCCCGCCCTGGTCCGTGCCGCCCTCGTGCTGCAACGACGCACCCCGGATGTCGACCCGGGCACCTTCTGCATGGCCCCCGTCGTCGACGGGAGTTTTTTGCCCGAACGCCCCCTCGACGCTTTCCGCCAGGGGCACGCTCATCCGGTGCCGCTGATCATCGGCACCAACGACAGGGAGGGCTCGATGTTCCGCGGCCGGATCGACATCTTGCCGCGGTCGATCCAGCGCATCCAGTCGCTCTTCGACGAGGCCCCGCCCGGCTCCCATCAGGACATGCGGGCGGTGTATTCCGCCCTGCCTGCCCTGCGCGCCGAAGTGGACTTCAGCGGCGACTATGCGTTCTGGTTTCCCAGCGTGCAGGTTGCCGAGCTGCACTCCCGGTCGGCACCGGTTTACCTCTACCGCTTCGACCTGGCTCCCCGGCTGTTACGCCTCCTCGGCTTCGACGCCACGCACGGACTCGAACTGCTCGCCCTCTCCACGTCGGCCACCGACAGTCAGCTGCGCAAACTCACGGCCCTGGGCGGCCGGGCGAGTTTTCTGCGCACCGGCGACCGGATGCGCGAGCACTGGCTGCATTTTGCGGCCACCGGCCTCACCGGGCCGGGCTGGCCGGTCTACACCGAGGGCGATCGCCTGACCCTCATTTTCGACGAGGAGGACCGGGTGGAATCCGACCCCCGCGGCGAGCGCCGGATGGCCTGGCTGCAGTTCCTGCCCAACCTGTAGCCGCCGCCGACCCCGCCGGCTCAGCGACCGCCCACGATGTCGCCGGCGTTCACGCCCACCCAGCGCACCAGCGGCAGGAGATGAGCGGCGAGCTCGTGGCCACGGTCGGTGAGGCTGTAGTCCACCCGGGGCGGGATGGTGGGCTGCGCGTCGCGGTGCACGAGACCGTCGGCCTCGAGGGTGCGCAGGGTCTGCGCGAGCATCTTCTCGCTGATGCCCTCGATACCACGGCGCAGTTCGCCCCAGCGCAGGCTGGTCTCGGTGAGCGCCACGATCACAAGCACGCCCCACTTGCTGGTGACGTGGTCCAGCACCACCCGGCTGGCGCAGCCGGCCGCGAAAACGTTCGCCGCCGGCATCCCGGCCCCGGCCGGTGCCGGATCGCCGACCAGCTGGGCAAGGCGCTCCCGCACGACTGCGTCGGCGGTGGACGGGGCGGCCGGGGTGGATAGTGCAGCGGTCATAGAAACCAGCTTACCTAAAGGTGGGTACCTGCGGTTGGGAAGTATTGGGCGGGCCGGCGGGTTGCACCGACCAGAAGGCACGCATCTTGCGGGTCGCGAAGGGAACATCCAATGTCTATCGTCGTCACCGGAGCCACCGGCCAGCTCGGGCACCTCATCGTCGAGCACCTCATCAACCGCGGCGTCACCCCGGCCGAGATCACCGCCGTCGGCCGGAACACAGCGCGTCTGGCCGACCTGGCCGGGATGGGCGTGGCCACGGCGGTCATCGACTACGCCGAGCCGGCCAGCCTGGCCGCCGCGTTCACCGGCGCCGACGTGTTGATGCTCGTCTCCGGCAGCGAGGTGGGGCAGCGTGTCGCGCAGCACAGCAACGCCATCACCGCCGCGGTCGCCGCCGGAGTGGGCCGCATCGTGTACACGAGCGCCCCGAAGGCCGACACCTCGGCCCTGATCCTCGCCCCCGAGCACAAGGCCACCGAGGAGGCCCTGCTGGCATCCGGCGTTCCGTTCACGATCCTCCGCAACGGTTGGTACACCGAGAACTACGCGGCCGCCGTGCAGCAGGCCCGGGAGACGGGCGTCTACCTCACCAGCACCGGTGCGGGCCGGGTGGCCAGCGCCTCGCGCAGCGACTACGCCGAAGCCGCAGCCGTGGTGCTCACCACCCCCGGCCACGAGAACGCCGTCTATGAGCTCGCCGGAGACATCGCCTGGACCGGCACCGACATGGCTGCCGCCCTCACCGAGGTCGTCGGCCGCCCTGTCGTCTTCACCCCGGTCTCCCCAGAGGAGCACACGGCCATCCTCACCGGCGCCGGCCTGGACGGCGGCACCGTCGGCTTTGTGGTGGCCCTGGACGGCAACACCCGCGACGGCCTGCTGGCCGGCGGGTCGAGCGACCTGGCCACCCTGATCGGCCACCCCACCACTCCGTTGCTGGACGGTCTGCGCGCGGTCGCGTAACCCCCTGCGGCGGTGTTGCCGCCGCTCTGAGCCTCCGTCCCCGGCGCACCCTGCGCCGGGGGCGGAACCATTGAGCCCGCCGGAGGCCTCGACTACGCTGTACGGATTATCGGAGGGAGATCATGAAACCGCTTTCTGCTACCGAGATCCGGGATTCCATCGTGAACGCCACCACCGACGAGATCGCCCGGATGCCGCTCCCCGGGCTGCACGAAACCATCTGGGACGAACGTGAGTACCTGGGTTGGCGTGACCCGCAGGCCGCACACCGCGGCTACATTGTGTTCTGGCGGGGCGATGCTCCATTGGGCATGATGCTGCGGGCCGCAGCGCGGGGGCCCGGTCGGTCGATGTCTGCGTTCTGTTCGCTGTGCCGCACGCAGCAGCCGGCGCACCAGGTGAGCCTGTTCAGCGTGCCCAAGGCCGGCCAGGCCGGTCGGGACGGCAACACCGTCGGAACCTACATCTGCTCCGACCTGGCCTGCTCCACGCTCATCCGCATCCTGCCGCCACCGTCGCAGATGCAACCCAACCCCGCCGAGATGATCACCTCCAGGGGTGCCGGGTTGCTGGCCCGTCTCGAGGGGTTCACGAACGAGGTCCTCAAACCGGCGGAGTAGTCGCGTGTCACGTCTTCGGGGGGCGGCGGGGTAGATTGTACACAACCCGGCGATGACGCCGACAACTGTGGGGCAGGGGGTGGGTGAATGGCGCGCTCTGCGCAACGTCTGGCCGCGGGCTACCGCCCCGGGCTCTTCAACGCCAACGAGTCGGCGGGCCTCCTGCTCGGCGTGGCTCAGGCCGGCTTCGGCCTGCCCCTGCTCCTGTACGCCTGGTACAAGTGGGTGCAGAACGATGAACCGATGCTCGTGCTCCTGTGCGTCGGAGCAGTCCTCATCGTCACGGGAGCGCTCTCCGCCGGGTTCCGCACCAGGATGCGGGTGCCGCTGCGCCATCTCGCCTTGTGCTGGATAGGCGTCATGGACCTGCTCTGCCAGGCGGCCACCGGCGCCGAGCCGGTCACCCTCACCTTCGCCTGGACCCCCAGCATGCTGGCGTTGGTCGCATTCGCGGTGCTCCCCGCCGCGCAATCCCTGATTTATCCGGCGGTCTTCATCCCCCTGTCGCTCATCGTGCTTGCGGTGCAACCTGGCGCCGACCCGGCGGATGTCGCCATGTCGTCGCTCCTCATGCTGGCGACCGGCCTGGGGCTCACCTGGTTCGCCCGCAGCGCCCTCCTCGCGGAGACAGATGAGCTCACCGGCATCCACAATTTCGCCGGATTCGAACAGGTGCTCAGCGCCGCCATGCGGGACGCCGCTCCCACCGAGCCGCTCTCCCTGGTGCGACTGGATATCAACGAATTCGCCCTGGTGAACAGGCGACGTGGCCGGGAGGGCGGCGACCTGGCCATCATGAAGTTCGTCGCCGATGTGGTCAAGGCTCTCCCGAGTGCGGCGACCATGGGCCGCGTGGAGGGCGATGCGTTTGCGATCCTGCTGCCCGGGTTCACCGCCGGCGACGCCTGCGACCTGATGGTGCGGGTGCAAGTCCAGGTGGCCAAGTTCTCAGCCGGCATCTCAGCCAGGGAGGGCAGCGAGTCCGAGAGCGAGCTCTTCGGCCGGGCCGGCAAGGCGCTCTTCGAGGCCCAGCGCGTGGGAGGCCACGGCAAGATGATCATCCACGGCGGCTACTACGCCTCCCCGGCAGCCGTGCTGGACGGCCTGCGGAACGGCGAATTCTTTCTGCGCTTCCAGGCCGTGGTCGACCTGGCCACCGGCGCCGCAATCGGCGCAGAGGCCCTGGTGCGTTGGCAACACCCCACCAGGGGGCTGGTGCCCCCCGCCGAGTTCATCCCGCTCTGCGAGGCGAGCGGGTCCATCGTGGTCCTCGGGGAGTGGGTCGTCCGCGAGTCGGTCGCGGAGGCAGCACGCTGGCGCCGGCTGCGTGGGGAGGACGACCCGGTGAGCGTGGCGATCAACGCCTCGGCGCGCGAACTGACCTCGGCCGGCTACGGAGAGTTTGTTCTCACCGAGTGCGCCAATGTGGGTCTGCCGGCCGCCCTGGTGCACATCGAGGTGACCGAGACCCACTTCGGCAGCGATGCCGCGGCCGTTCGCGACAACATCCGGGTGCTGCGCGGCGCCGGAGTGATCATTTCGATGGACGATTTCGGCACCGGCCACTCCAGCCTGTCCAGGCTCACCGAGATCGAACTCGACGTGATCAAGATCGACCAGTCCTTCGTGGCCGTGATCGAGACCGAACGGGAATCCCCCGTCGCGGAACTGACGATAAAACTGGCGGCGACCCTCGGACTGCAGGTGATCGCCGAGGGTGTCGAAACCGAGACGCAAGCTGAGTGGCTGCGGGAGCGCGGTTGCCTGCTCGCGCAGGGCTACCTGTATTCGCGGCCCGTGGCCGCCGACGAGTTCGTGGCCAGGTTCCTCGTCCAGCCCGTTACCCGCGCCTGACCTCGTCCGGCAGAACCGGCACGAGGGTGACGTCGGTGAGCTGCCCGTTGTCGGCAACAGCCGTCAGGTAGGTGTGTGCCGGTTGCTGCCGGCGGTCAGTCGGCGACCCCGGGTTCAGCAGCCGCAGACCCCGGGGCGACACGCTGTCCCAGGGGATGTGGCTGTGCCCGAAGACGAGCACATCGGTGTCCGGAAAGGCCTCGTCCATGCGCTTCTGGCGCCCTGTGGCGGCACCGGTTTCGTGGATCATCGCAAAGCGGACGCCCTCGATGGTGTCCCGGGCGATCTCCGGCAGCACACGGCGCAGGTCGGCGCCGTCGTTGTTGCCGAACACGCCCAACAGCGCCGGTGCCCGGCGGGTCAGCTCCTCGTACAGGCTGAGGTCGACCCAGTCCCCGGCGTGCAGCACGAGGTCGGCCTCGTCGACAGCCCGCCAGACCTGCTCGGGCAGCCGCCGGGCTCGCTGGGGAACGTGCGTATCGGAGATCAGCAGAAGTCTGGTGACCATGCCCCATTCTGCCCCGCCTACCGTCGGGTTCGCACGAGGGCTAGGTTCGCAGCGTGGCCGACCGATTCAACACCACCGAGAGCATGCGCGACTCCGTCTTCTTCGACGGGCCGGCGTCCAGCGCGCGGTACTCCAGATTCTGGATGCTGCTGGTGCTCGCATCGATCATCGCCTCGGCGGGCATCGTGGGCGATTCCACCGCCACGGTGATCGGCGCGATGATCGTCGCTCCGCTGATGAAGCCCATCCTCGGCACGATGCTCGCGACGGTGCTCGGCGACAGGACGAACCTCATCCGCTCCCTGGTGTTGGTGCTGGGCGGCGCCGCCGCGGCCGTGGTGATCGGCTTCGCGGTCGGCCTCCTCGTGCAGACCGACGTGCTCGCCAGCACGAATGCCCAGGTCTCGGCCAGGGTGAATCCCCGTCTGATCGATCTGCTGGCCGCCCTCGGCACCGGCGTCGTCGGCTCGGTGGCGCTGGTGCGCCGGGACATCTCCGATACGCTGCCCGGCGTCGCGATAGCCATTTCCCTGGTCCCGCCGCTGACCGTGGCCGGCCTGGTCCTCGAGTCGGGCTCCGTCCCCCAGTTCCTGGGGGCGCTGCTGCTCTTCGTCACCAACGTCGTCGCCATCCTCGGCACCGGCATCGTGGTGATGTCGGTCTACGGGGTGAGCCGGCTCACTCGCCGGAAAGCACCCGGCGACACCGGGGCGCCCGGCCTGCTGCGCCCGGTGGCCGTGCTCGCCGTGATGCTGCTGCTGATCGGCATCCCCCTCACTCTCACCAGCGTCGAGGTCACGGCCCGCAGCAACGTGGAGGGTACCGTGCAGACCGTGGGCGAGAAGTGGGCCGCAGGCGTCGGTTGGACGGTCACCGGCGTCTCCACCCGAGGCGCCGAGGTGACCCTGCGGGTGGTGGGCGCACCGCCGGTGCCCGACACCGCCGCGCTGCAGGCCGCCCTCGCGGCGGCGGGGATCCATCCCGAGAGGGTGACCGTCGATCTGACCCCGGCCACCATCGTGAAGCTCTCGACAGTTCCCTGAGCGGAACGCAGAAAAGCCCGCCTGACCGGGGGTCTGGCGGGCTTTTCAAAGAGCGGAGACGGAGGGATTTGAACCCTCGGTGCCCTGTGAAGGGCACTCCACCTTAGCAGGGTGGTGCACTAAGCCGGGCTATGCGACGTCTCCCGGATGCCTGCTTGCGCAAACACACATCCACCATACTAACCGCACCACGACGTCAGTTTGAACACCATCCCCACGGGCGGGTGCCGACGGTGCTACTGGTCGGCCAGAGTGCGCCCGGCCGAGCAGGTGTACTGGGACGCGTCCTGCCCGTAAACATTGCTCGGCAGCGCCTCTTCGGTGGTGGCCGGATCGGTCGCGGCGGGATCGGTCGGCGCGGGCACGGCAGGGTCAACCGGCTCAACGGGCGCTTCGGTCGCGGCGGCGGCAGGGTCTGCCACGGAGCGGAAGTCGGCTTCACCGGGTGCCAGGGTCGGCGAGGCGTCGGCGAGGATGGACGCCATCAGATCGTCGGCGGCGGACTCGTCGGGTTCGACGCCCCCGTCGACGTTGTAGACCGGGTACTGCACGAACACGACCTTCTCCAGCGGAATGTCCTTCAGCGCCATCGCGATGGAGACCATCGTGTCCATGCTCTGCAGCGAGGTCGACAGCTCCATATTGTCCACGGCGGCCTTGGCGATCGAGTACAGCTTGATCGGGTCGCTCAGCGTCTCGGCGCTCTTGAGGGTGCGCACGAGCGAGGACAGGAAAACCTGCTGGTTGCTGATACGACCGAGGTCGCTGCCGTCGCCGACGCCGTAACGGGTGCGCAGGAACTGCAGTGCCTCCAGGCCCTTGAGCTCGTGCTCGCCGGCCGCGAGGTCCAGGTCGGTGTGTTCGTCGACGATGGGCTCCGCGATACAGACGGGCACCCCGCCGACGGCCTCTGACATGGCCGCCACGCCGTTGAACTGTACGACGGCGGCGTACTGGATCGGCAGGCCGGTGAGTTCCTCGACCGTCGACACCGTGCAGTTGAGCCCGCCGTAGCTGAGGGTGCTATTGATCTTCTGGCTGCTCATGGCCGAGTAGGTTTCCCCGTCGGGGCCGGTGCACTCCGGGATGGGCACGTAGGTGTCCCTGGGGAAGCTGACCACGGTGGCACTGCTGTGGTCTTCGGCGATGTGCAGCAGCATGGTGACGTCGTTGAGGACCGCGGTCTCTTCTTCGGGATCGCCGTAGCCGCCGCCCTGGCCGACACGGCTGTCGCTGCCGACGAGGAGCAGGTTGGCCCCGCCGTCGATGGAGCTGATCTGCGGGATCGGACCAGCGGTCTCGCTGTCCAGGCGGATGGGTTCCTTGACGCTGGTGGCCACGTTGAGGGTGGCGAGGGCCGCGACCGAGACACCGCTGACCATGACCACGGCGAGGGCGGCGGCGAGCACCTTGGCGATGTTGGCGAATGCGTTGGACCGCTTGAGCCTGCCGTGCCGGGCGATCGGGCTGGTCTGCTTCGATCGTTTCGAGCGGGGGCGCAATTGGTCGCTCACGCAGATCCTTTCGTCGTTATGCAGGTGCAGCGCCTCGCGGCGCGGAGGGCGTGGGATTCGAACCCACGAGACATTTCTGCCCACCAGTTTTCAAGACTGGCTCCATCGGCCGCTCGGACAGCCCTCCCGATTCAACGCGGGACCGCCCCGTGACGGGCCGGATCCAACATCGAACTTCGCCCGATCTTAGCCGATCACGGAATAAGTAGCCTGACACGCGAAACTGGCAACGCCCTGCACGGCGGCCGACCCCCGCGAATTACCGTGTGTACTGGAGTGCTAGAGGCTGCTGAGGACCACGGCCAGGCCATCGTCCTGCACGCTCACGGTGAGCTCGCTGGCGGCCTCGAGGACGTCGTCCGGGGACTGGCCCATGGCCACACCGCGGCCCTCCGCGCCGGCCCAGAGCAGCATGTCGATGTCGTTGCGCCCGTCGCCGACGGCCATCACCCGGCTGCGTGGGATGCCGCACTCGGCACGCACCCGCTCCATGGCGGTGGCCTTGTTCACACCGTCGGGGGCGATATCGAGCCAGGCGGTCCAGCCGATCGCGTAGCTCACCCGGTTCAGACCCATCTGCTCGACCACCGCGAGGAAGTCCTCCATGTCGTGGTCCGGCGAGACGACGACGACGCGGGTGGCGTCGTGGCGCAGCAGCTCGTCGAAGGCGACGTGCTCACTGTCGATGCCGATCGTGGCGTCGGGGAACACCTCCGTGTACCGGTAGAAGCCGTGCTCGTCCTCCACCGCGTACCGGGCATCCGTGAGGTGCGAGCGGATGGAGAGCAGCACGTCGCTGGGGTCGAAGGTTTCGACCCATTCGCGGCGGTACCCGGTCGGGGCATCCGCGTCTCGGTGCAGCGTGATGGCGCCGTTGGAGCAGACCACGAATTGCGGCGTGATCCCGAGACGCTCGAGCACCGGGAGGGTGGCGGCGGCGCTTCTGCCGGTTGCCAGCATGATCTCGTGGCCCGCCTGGTGCACCCGGCGCACCTGGCGGATCACGGCGTCGCTGATGGTGCCGTCCTCGTGCAGGGTGGTGCCGTCGATGTCGAGGGCAACCAGCCAGGGCGCGTCGGTGGTGGGGCTCATCGGATGGGTGTGAGGACGTCGAGCCCGCCGAGGTAGGGGCGCAGTGCTTCCGGCACGAGAACCGAACCGTCGGCCTGCTGGTGCGTTTCCAGGATGGCGACGATCCACCGGGTCGTGGCGAGGGTGCCGTTGAGGGTGGCGACCGGGGCGGTCTTGCCCGACTCGGTGCGGTAACGGATGTCGAGGCGCCGGGCCTGGAAGGTCGTGCAGTTGCTGGTGCTGGTGAGCTCCCGGTAGGCACCCTGGGTGGGCACCCAGGCCTCGATGTCGTACTTACGGGCGGCGCTGGAACCCAGGTCGCCTGCGGCGACGTCGATCACCCGGTAGCTCAGGCCGAGGGCCTGCAGCATGCCCTCCTGCAGGGCGACGAGGCGGTTGTGCTCGGCCTCGGCATTTTCGGGCAGCACGTAGGTGAACATCTCGAGCTTGTTGAACTGGTGCACTCGGATGATGCCGCGGGTGTCCTTGCCGCCCGACCCGGCCTCGCGGCGGTAGCAGGTGGACCAGCCGGCGTAGCGCAGCGGACCGTCGGACAGGTCGAGGATCTCGTCGCTGTGGTAGCCCGCGAGGGCAACCTCGCTGGTGCCGGTGAGGTAGAGATCGTCGGCGGGCAGGTGGTAGATCTCGTCGGCGTGCTCGCCGAGGAACCCGGTGCCGTCCATGATCTCCGGGCGCACCAGGGTGGGCGTGATCATCGGGATGAAATCGGCCGCGAGAGCATGGTCCAACGCCATGTTCATCAACGCGATCTCGAGCCGGGCGCCGATGCCACGCAGGAAGTAGAACCGGGCACCGGAGACCTTGGCGCCGCGGGCCATGTCGATGGCGCCGAGCATCTCGCCCAGTTCGAGGTGGTCGCGGGCCTCGAAGTCGAAGGTGGGGATCTCGCCGTGGGTGCGCAGGGTGGCGAAGTTGTCTTCGCCGCCGGCGGGCACGCCGTCGATGATCGGGTTGGCGATGGTGCGCATCACGCTCGTGAAACGCGCCTCGGCCTCCGCGGCGGTCACTCCGGCCGCCTTGACCTCCGCGGCCAGGCTCTGCGCCTGGGCGACCAGGGCCTTCTTCTCGGCGGGCGGCGCCTGTGCCACGGTCTTGCCGAAGGCGTTCTGCGAGGCACGCAGCGCCTCGAAGGTGGTGATCGAGGATCGCCGGTCGGCGTCCGCGGCGAGCGCGGCGTCGACGGCCTCGACAGAGTCGCCCCGCGCCTCCTGCGATCGCTTGACGAGGTCGGGATTTTCGCGTAGCAGCACCGGATCAATCACTCGGTCAGTCTACAAGCGCCAGCCGTTGCCCCCTTGCTAGCCTGAGCGGGTGCCAGCCTCCAGTTCCGGACCCAGCGACATCCCCTCGAGTTTGCGCCGTGCCGCGGTGGTCTACAACCCCGTGAAGACGGATGTCGACAGGCTTCGCCTCGGCGTGAACACCGCGGCCGCCGCGGCGGGCTGGGCCGAACCGCTCTGGTTGGCGACCTCCGTGGCCGACCCCGGCCAGCGGGTCACCCGGCAGGCGCTGCGCCAGGGTGTGACCATGGTGCTCGCTGCGGGTGGCGACGGCACCGTGCGGGCGGTGGCCGAAGCGCTGCGTGGGTCGGAGGTGAGCCTGGGCATCCTGCCGGTGGGCACCGGCAACCTGCTGGCCCGCAATCTGCAGCTGCCCCTGAACAGCCTCGACGACGCCATCAGCATCGCCTTCGGCGGGGCCGACAAGGCCATCGACCTCGGCGTGGCCTCGGTCACCTACGCCGACAACAGCATCAACGACCAGGTCTTCCTGGTGATGGCCGGGCTCGGCCTCGACGCCCAGATGATCGCCGAGACGCGCCCGGACCTGAAGAAGCAGGTGGGTTGGCTGGCCTATGTGGATGCGGGGATGCGCGCCATCCCCAAGGCCGAACCGTTCCGCATCCGCTACAGCCTGGGCACCCGCAGCGAGCACCAGGCGCTGGTGAGCACCATCCTGATCGCCAACTGCGGGGTGCTGCCCGGAAACATCCAGTTCCTGCCCGACGCCCTCCTCGACGACGGCGTCCTGGACATCGCCGTGTTGCAGCCCAAGGGTGTGCTCGGCTGGCTCATGATCTGGCGACGGGTGACCTGGCAGAACGGGGTGCTGCGGCGCTCCGCCGTGGGCCGGCGGATCATCGAGCTCACCGATACCGACAGCGAACGTGCGATGACGACGCTGGTCGGCACCGACATCCGGATCGTGCCGGACCACCCGCAGCAATTCGAGCTGGACGGCGACGAATTCGGGCTGGTGACAAGCGTGTTCCTCCGGGCGGATGCCGGTGCCCTGCTGGTGCGGGTACCGGCCGGCTGGCCGATGCCGACGGACGGATCCGCGGGAGTCCGGTGAGCCGTCAGAGGCCCTGGGCGCTTCGGCGCCGGCGAGCCCGCCAGCCCCAGGCGTGCCAGAACAGCAGGCCACCGAGAATCACGATCCCGCTCGAGATCAGGGGTGGCGCGACCAGGTAGCTGAACTGTTGGAGGACGAACGCGACCGGCGGTTCCCCGTTTCCCGTATACGAATTGTTCCCGAACATTCCGCTCACGGCCTGCCACTGCAACACCATGCCACCCGCCGGAAGCGCGAGGGCCACCACCCAGAGCAGCGCGATGTACGGGTTCCACCTCGAGGGCTCCAGCTCGTCCTGGAAGGTGTCGCCGTCGAAGGCCAGGGCGTCGAGATCGTCGAATGCACCGTCGGTGCCGACGACGAGGTCCTCGAACGGCGCCGCGGCTCCGCCGACCGCGGCGGCAGGTTTCGCCGGCGACGCGCCGATCAGCCCGGGGCGAGCGGCGGGCCGGGGTGGATCACCGGGCTGGTAGCCGCGTTGAAACCTGGCGTCGTGCCGCGGGTCGAACGCCGGCCGTTCGGGCCCCCCAGGCTCGGTCACGCTGTCGGCTCCCCCGAGACCAGACCGCGCAGCCAGTCCCTGGCTTCGATGAAAACACCGTCGTCGTACCGGTCGGTGAACACATTGGCCGCTTTGTCGGCTCGCGGATACGAACCGAGGAAGATCACCTTGGGGCTGAACCGGCGCAACCCCAGCAGGGCGTCCGCCACCCGTTCGTCGAGGATGTGCCCGTCGGCGTCAATGACGAACCGGTACCGGCCGAGGGAGTCACCGATCGGCCGGGACTGGATCAGGCTGAGGTTGACGCCGCGGGTGGCGAACTGCTCGAGCATCTCCAGCAGGGCGCCGGCCCGGTCCTCCGGGAGCTCCACGATCACGCTGGTCTTGTCGGCGCCGGTCGGCTCCGGGATCACGGTGGTGCGTCCGACGAGCACGAACCGGGTGACGGCGTTGGGGTTGTCACCGATGTTGCGGGCGAGCACCACCAGGTCATGGTGCTTTTCGATACCGGGCGGCGCGACGGCGGCATCCGCTGGTCCCGGCTCGAACAGGGCGGCGGCGGCGGAGACATTGCTCGACGAGGGGATGTGCCCGTGCCTGGGCAGTGTCGTTTCGAGCCAGCTGCGGCACTGCGCGTAGGCCACCGGATGCGCGTTGACGATCTTGACGTCCTCGAGGGCGGTTCCGGGCCTGGCGACGAGCACAAAGTTGACCGGTACCAGGTATTCGCCGATGATCCGCAGGTTCGGCACGCTGGCCAGGGCGTCCTGGGTGGCGCTCACCCCGCCGTCGACCGAATTCTCGATGGCGATCATGGCGGCGACGCTGCGCCCGCTCACGACGTCGGCGAAGGCCTCCCCCACGTTGTTGACCGCGCGCCACGGCAAGCCCCTGGCCTGGGGAACCTGGGCGAGGGCGGCCTCGGTGAAGGTTCCCGCCGGCCCCAGGAAGCTGTAGTGCACATCGGGAGTCTCTGGCATGGCTCACAGCCTAGTTGGAGTGCAAGACTGGGCACTATGAACGCACGCGCAGGCACCCCGGCCCAGAAATCCGATCTGATCGACGTTGAGGCCCTCATCAGGGCGTATTACGACCTCAAGCCGGATGTGTCGGTGCCCGCCCAGCGGGTTGTCTTCGGCACTTCCGGGCACCGCGGCAGTTCGCTGAACACCGCGTTCAACGAGAACCACATCCTCGCCACAACGCAGGCGATCGTGGAGTACCGCGCCGCCCAGGGCATCACCGGCCCGCTGTTCATCGGCGCCGACACCCACGCCCTCAGCGCCCCGGCCACCACCACGGCCCTCGAGGTGCTGGTGGGCAACGGCGTGCGGGTGCTGGTCGACGAGTTCGACGACTTCGTGCCCACCCCGGCACTGTCGCACGCGATCCTCGCCTACAACCGGGCCGGACACGACGACCAGGCCGACGGCATCGTCGTCACCCCGAGCCACAACCCGCCCATGGACGGCGGCTTCAAGTACAACCCGCCGCACGGCGGACCGGCCGACAGCGACGCCACCTCCTGGATCGCCAATCGCGCCAACGAGATCATCGCCGACGAGATGCGCGCCGTGCTCATGGCCGAGCCCAGCGCCGTGGAGACCTACGACTTCCGCGGCCAGTACGTCGACGACCTCGAGAACATCATCGACATGGCGGCCATCAAGAAGAGCGGCATCCGTATCGGCGCCGACCCGCTGGGCGGCGCGAGCGTCGGCTACTGGGGCGCCATCCGCGACCGCTACGAGCTCAACCTCACCGTGGTCAACCCGCTGGTCGACCCGACCTGGGCGTTCATGACCCTGGACTGGGACGGCAAGATCCGGATGGACCCGTCCAGCCCCTCGGCGATGGCGTCGGTGCTGGCGCACAAGGACGACTTCGACATCCTCACCGGCAACGACGCCGACGCCGACCGGCACGGCATCGTCACGCCGGACGCCGGCCTGATGAACCCCAACCACTTCCTGGCCGTGGCCATCGAATACCTCTACAGCCACCGCGACGGCTGGCGGGCGGATGCCGCGATCGGCAAGACCCTGGTCTCCTCCACCATGATCGACCGCGTCGCCGGTTTCCTCGGCCGTGAGCTGTGGGAGGTCCCGGTGGGCTTCAAGTGGTTCGTGCCCGGCCTGATCGACGGCTCGGTCGCCTTCGGCGGCGAGGAGAGCGCCGGCGCGAGCTTCGTGCGCTTCGACGGCACGGTCTGGACCACCGACAAGGACGGCATCCTGCTGGCCCTGCTCGCTGCGGAGATCGTCGCCGTGACCGGCAAGTCGCCCAGCGTGCGGTACGCCGAACTGGCCGAGCACTTCGGCGCCCCGGCCTACGAGCGCATCGACGCCGTCGCGACGCCGGCGCAGAAGACCGCCCTCGGCAAGCTCGACGGCGCAGCAATCACCGCCACCGAGCTCGCCGGCGACAAAATCATCGGCGCGCTCAGCAACGCCCCGGGAAACGGCGCGGCCATCGGCGGAGTGAAGGTCTTCACCGAATACGCCTGGTTCGCCGCCCGCCCCAGCGGCACCGAAGACGTCTACAAGATCTACGCCGAGTCGTTCAAGGGCCCGGAGCACCTCAAGCTGGTGCAGATCGAGGCCAAGGCCATCGTCGACGCCGCGATCAGCTAGCCCGCGCTCGGTGGGCTACGGGATGCTCCAGTAGTACGCGGTTCCGCCCGGGTGCTTCTCGGTGATCGCGAAGTCCACCGAGAGGTAGTCGGTGTCGTCGGTGTGCCCGGCGTAGTAGATCACGATGTCGTCGCCGGTGCCCTCGATGCGGGAGACGACGGCGGTGTGGTCACGGTCGCCCGTGTTGTCCCAGTCGAACTGGACGACATCACCGAGCTTCACCTGATCGCGCTGGTCGTCGGTCAGGGCGGTGGCCCGGCCGGAGTCCGCGAGGTAGTTCATGAACGCGGTCGAACTCACCCACGGTGAGGAGAAGTCGAAGTCGGAGCCGGTTCCGCTGGTCCACCAGGTCTCGTCCATGGCCCAGCCCCTGGCCACCAGGGACTGACTGGTGAAGTTCACGCAGTCGTTTCCGGTGACCACACCGTACTGGTCGGTGTTGTAGTCCTTCCAGTGCGCCAGCGCGTAACTCAGCTGAGCCTGCACGGCGGGGTCAACGTCGACGGGCGCGGCCGTTATCGCCGGAGTCTCGCGCGGCGCGGTCTCGACCGTGGCAGCGGCGTCCGCCGCCGTGGAACCGCGCTGAGCCGGACCGGTTCGATCCACGCCGGACGTCGCCAGGGCCACGGTTCCCACGGCGAGTCCGCCGAGGATCAGGGCGATGACACCGATCCGTGCTGGTCGAGCTACAGCCACAACTACCTCCATTCGGGGGGGGAATCTCAAGCCAACCACACTATTTGGTGAAGAGTCTGGGACCGGACCGGCCACCGATCTTCGGGCGGTGTTGTGAGCGTGCCAGGCATAGTAGACCTCATCGCGGGCAGGGTGTTCTCGACCCACGGACCGTGAGCGTCGGGGCCCCCGAGGCTGTGGGGGTGGCGTGTGAGTGGAATTCAGCCGAGGGCTTTAGCCGTAGGACGGTGCGGCCGGTAGGCCGAAGAACTCCTCGAGCGTGGTGACGCCCTGGTCGTGCATTTCCGTGGCCAGGTCGATCCCGATGTACCGGAAGTGCCAGGGCTCGAACTCGTAGCCGGTCACCGGGGTCTTGTCGGCGGGGTAGCGCAGCAGGAAGCCGAATCGCCACGCGTTTGCGGCGAGCCACTGGCCGTGTGGGGTGTCGGCGAAGCACGCGTTGAGTGAACACTGCCCGGGCTGGGCGCTGATGTCGATCGTGAGACCGGTCTGGTGTTCACTCGTACCCGGCCGCGCGGTACTCAAGTCGGCACCGGCCTGACCGAGGTTCGCGAGATCGTTGCTGTAGACCCGCGTCTGCGCGTCGAAGCTGCGGTACGCGCTCTGCGATTGCAAGGCCAGGCCGGTTTCGGCCGTGAAGGCGGAGAACAGGGCCACGACGGCGTCGGAGGCCTCCTGCCGCAACTGCGGGGGGTTCGCGAACGGGATCGGCACATCGACGAGGTCGTCGGGAGCGTAGTCGGTGGGGTTGAGCGGGCGGAGCTTGTCAACGACCACCCAGATGCTGTTCGGGTCGTCGATCGACCGGGCAGCGCGGTCGAAGGTGGGCGCCGGAGCCGGGTCAGGCGAGGCCGACGGCGACGGGCGCGGTGGCTCGGTCGGCGTACTGGCCGACGGGCCGGGCGATGCGGATGTGGTCGGCGTGGTCTCGCTCGATGCGGCGCGGCCGGTGTGCTGGCCCAGGATGAGGGCTCCACCACCGGCGACCAGCAGCAGTGCGGCGGCGGCCGCGACGAGTGCGCGTCGACGGCGTACGCGCGGCGACGCCCCCCGGCGCGATTGAACTGACACGCTGCCGAGCATATCCTGCGCCGACGCCACTCCCCGGCATCGGCATCATCGCCGCCGGGGAATTCCAGCGCCCCGTAGTCTGTTTCACCCCGTATGCGAATTGTTATAGCAGGAGCACACGGAAAAATTGCACGGTCCCTCACCCGGGAGTTGACCCTCGACGGACACACTGTGATCGGGCTGATCAGGAACGCTGAGCAAAAGGAAGACCTCGTCCTCGATGGAGCCCAACCGGTTGTCCTCGATCTCGAGAACAGCTCGGTCGACGCCGTCGCCGAGGTCATGGCCGACGCCGACGCCGCGGTCTTCGCGGCCGGCGCGGGTGCGGGCAGCGGCGACGCACGTAAGAACTCGGTCGATCTGGGGGCTTCGGTGTTGTTGGCGGATGCCGCCGAATCCGCCGGGGTGCGCCGGTTCGTACAGATCTCCTCCACCGGAGCGGATCTGGTGCGTGACGGAGCCACCCCCGACAGCGTCCCCGCCGACTTCGTCGCCTACCTCCAGGCCAAGCTCGGCGCAGAGGAAGACCTCGCGGGCAGAGACCTCGACTGGACCATCGTGCGGCCGGGCACCCTGACCGATCACGACCCCATCGGCTCGGTTCGGCTTGAGCGCACGGGACCCGACGAGAGCGGAACCGTGCAGCCGGAGACCCAGGGCAGCGTGCCCCGGGCCGATGTGGCAGCGGTGCTGGCCGAGCTGCTCCGCACCGGAGCAGGCAGCCACACGGTGCTGCACCTCATTTCCGGCCCGACGCCGGTGGCGAAGGCCGTGGCCGTCTTCGCCTGAGACACCACACACGTCGCTCCCCTGACCGATTCAGGGGAGCGACGTGAGGCGGCTGGATCAGCCCTTGACGGCGCCCGCCATGATGCCGGAGATGAGCTGCTTGCCCGCAAGCACGAAGAGCACGAGCAGCGGCAGTGTTGCCAGCACGGCACCTGCGAGCACGACCGAGTAGTCGATGTATCGTGCGGACTGCAGCTGGCTGAGAGCCACCTGCAGGGTCGGGTTCTGCGGCGAAACGATCATCGGCCAGAGAAAGTCCGTCCACGCCATCATGAAGGTGAAGAGCGACAGGATCGCCATCGCCGGACGGGCGGCGGGAACCGCGACGTTCCAGAACGTGGTGATCATGTTCGCGCCGTCGACGCGGGCCGCCTCAATGAGCTCGTCCGGAATCACGTCGACGAGGTACTGGCGCATGAAGAACACGCCGAAGGCCGTCACCAGGGTCGGGACGATGATCGCGCCGATGGAGCCGGTCCAGCCGAACTCGCGCATCAGGATGAACAGCGGAATGATGCCCAGCTGGGTGGGGATCGCCATCGTCGCGACGACGAAAACCATCAGCCCGTTGCTGCCACGGAACTTGAGCTTGGCGAACGCGTACCCGGCGAGAGTCGAGAACGATACGACGGACACGGTGATGATCGTCGACACGATCACGCTGTTGAGCAGGGCCTGCCAAAACGGAATGGTGTCGAAGACTGCGGCGACGTTGGTCCAGAACTGCCCGCCAGGAAGAAGCGGCGGCCAATCCTGGGACAGCACAGACGACGGGCTCGCACCGACGACAACGGACCACCAGAGCGGGTAGGTTCCGCCTGCGAAGAGCGCGATCAGGATTCCGTAGGTAAGGAAGCCTGGACGACGGTCGATGCCGAGGCCTTTGTGCTTTGTCTTGCCCCGCTTGACGGTGACCGTCTGACCCGGTACCTCCGGGGTGGTTTCTGGGCGGGCGATGGTGTCGGTCATGCTCGGGGCTCCTTCGCGCCGTTTCGGAGCGTGCGGCGAACCGCGCGTTTGTTGTTCTTCGCGTCGGACCGGCTGTCTGCCGTGGCGATCCGTTGCGAGATCAGGTAATTGAGCACGCCGAACGCCACGATGATGACGAACAGGATCAGGGCGATCGCCGAGGCCTTGCCGAAGTTCTGGCGCTGGAAGGCCATCTCCCACAGGTAGAGCACCGTGGTCTGGAACTGTCGGTGCGCACCACCGGCCGTGGAGCTGGTCGCGTCGTACAGGCGCGGCTCGGTGAAGATCTGCAGCCCACCGATGGTCGCCGTGATGATGACGAAGATCATGGTGGGGCGGATGCTCGGCAGGGTGATGGAGAAGAAGCGGCGGACAAACCCGGCGCCGTCCAGGGCGGCGGACTCGTGGATGTCCCGCGGCACCGACTGCATGGCGGCGAGCAGGATCAGGGCGTTGTAGCCGGTCCAGCGCCAGTTCACCATGCCGGCGATGGCCAGGTGGCTGGGCAACACATCGGTTTTCCAAAGGATCGGGTCCACGCCGACGAAGCTGAGCAGGTGGTTCACCAGACCGCTCTGCTCGCTGAACATGCTGGAGAAGATGAGGGCGACCGCGACAGGGGTCACGACGTAGGGGATGAGGATGCTCATGCGCCAGAAGGTCTTGGCACGCAGGTTCTGGTCGAGGATCGCGGCGATGGCCGTGGCCACCACGAGCTGCGGAATGCTCGAGAGCAGGAAGATACTCATGGTGTTGAACAGTGAATTCCAGAACAAGGGGTCACTGAGCTCTGCGGCGTAGTTGTCGAAGCCGACCCACTCCCCCGGCCCGCTCAGCAGATTCCAGTTGTTCAGGGACACCACAAAGGTGTAGACGAGAGGGAACAGGCCCACCAGGCCGAACAGCACGAAGAACGGTGCGACGTACAGGTAGGGCGAGACTTTCACATCCAGGCGGCTCAGCCGGTGCTTGTAGGTGAGGGCGCTCGCGCGGCCGGGACGCTTGAGAGGCGCGGGAGCGCTGGTCTCTGGTTCAAGTGTGCGTGTCATGGTGACTTTCTGCATTCGAGCCGGGCTTCCGGTGCCGCGTCGCGGCGCCGGAAGCCCGGCAAGAGCGGATTGGTGCTGCTACTACTTGTTGACGATGAGCTGGTCGAACAGGGTCATGGCGTCGTCCCATGCCTTGTCGCCCGCGACACCCTGGTCGAGCGCGATCGCGGACGGGCCGAAGACCTGCTCCTGGATCGTGGAGTCATCCGGACCCTTGAACTGGGCCTTCACGCCGTCGGCACGCTTGGTGAGGATTTCAGCGATCGGCGCGTCGTTGAAGAACGCGGAGACTCCGGTTGCCTCAGACAGTGCGGGGTCCGTCTGTGCAGCGGTGACGCTGGGGAACGGGCCCTCGGCCTTGAACTCTGCGACCTGCTGGTCGGCCTCGGTCAACCAGGCAGCCAGGTCCGCGGCTTCCTGCGGGTGCTTGGACTGCGTCGGGACGGTCAGGAAGGTTCCGCCCCAGTTGGTCGCTCCGCCGGGGAACACGTCGGCGAAGTCCCAGCCGGCCGTCGCGCCGGTGGCGTCGCCGCCGGCGGTCTCGACCTGGCCCTGAACGACTCCGAGCATCCAGCCCGGGCACATGAAGGTCGCGAAGGTTCCGTCGGTGAACGACGAGCCCTTGTTCCAGTCCCACTGAGCCTGCTTGCCGGAAAGGCCGGCCGCGTTGGCGTCGGCCAGCTGCGTCCAGGCCGCCTTCAGCTCGGCGTTGTCAACAACGTTGAGCTCGCCGTCGGCGGTGTAGTAGCCCTCGTCCATCTGGTTCACCATGGAGTTCCAGATGAAGCCGGACTGGTCGAACCACGCCTTGCCGGTGGCCTCCTGGTACTTCTTGCCCAGGGCGAAGTAGCTTTCCCAGCTTGCGTCGTCGCCGCCGAGAAGCGTGGCTACTTCGGCACGGTCGGTGGGCAGCCCGGCGGCTTCGAAGGCTGCGCTGTTGTAGCAGAGTCCCTCCGGGCCGATGTCGGTGCCGTAACCGATGATGCGTCCTTCAGCGTCGGTGCCCTGTTCGAGCTTCCACGGAACCCAGCGGTCCTTGATGTCGTCGGCGCCGTATTCCGACAGGTCGACGAACTGGTCGGAGACGGCCATGATCGAACCCAGCCAGCCTTCCTCGACGGCGACAACGTCCGAGAGGCCGCTGCCGGCGGCAATTTTGGTGAAGGCATCCGTGCGAGCGTTGCCACCCGTGTCGATGTTGTTCGCCTTGATGGTGATGCCGGGGTTGGCTGCCTCATACTCGGCGTACAGGTCAGCCATACCCATGCTGCCGAACGTGGTGACGGTCAGCTCGATGTCACCGCCGGAGGCGCCGTCGGTGCCCGCCGACGAACAGCCTGTGGCGATGAGGGCGAAGGATGCGGCGCAGGCTACTGCGGCGCCAACCTTGGTGCGTTGTGAGAACTTCACTTTCACTCCTTTGTGTGCGTGTGCTTGTGCGATTGCAAGACATACGTGCGGGAATGAGAGCGCTCTCATTCAAACGTGAGAGCGCTCTCATCAATCACCGTCACCATAGAGCAGGAGAAGCAGGCTTGTCAATACGACCACGACGTACCGGTGATTTGACGGCGCGTCGTGACCTCGAACGGGGGCGCTGAAGGGCGGCCTGGGCACGGGCGCACCGGATTCACGCGGGACCAATGGCCCGGGCGCAAATAGACTGACCCCATGACAATGGGAATCCGGAGTGCGCGTCCGCCCCAGCCGACCCTCGAGATGGTCGCCGCGGCGGCCGGAGTCTCCAGAGCAACGGTCAGCCGGGTTGTCAACGGCTCCCCCAAGGTCAGGCAGGAGGTCGTCGATTCCGTCAACGCCGCGATCGAACAACTCAACTATGTACCCAACCGCGCCGCCAGGTCACTGGCCAGCCACCACACCCAGTCGGTCGCCCTGGTCGTGCCGGAAGACATGACCAAGTTCTTCGGCGACCCGTACTTCGCCGCCGTCGTGCAGGGCATCACTCAGCGCCTGGACGAGAGTGACTACACGCTCAACCTCCTCGTCGCGTCGAGCGACCCCCGGCACAAGACCATGCGCTACCTGCGCTCGGGTAACGTCGATGGAGCCATCGTCATCTCGCACCACACCGGCGATGATTTCGTGGCGAACCTGGAGACCACCATGCCCGTGGTATTCGGTGGCCGACCCACGAACCACTCCGGCCCGGATAATTACTTCGTGGACGTCGACAACGTGGCCGGCGCCATCAGCGGCGTGCAGCATCTCATCAACCTCGGCCGGCACCGCATTGGCACCATCACCGGACCGGTCGACATGCCCGCCGGCATCGACCGACTCAATGGCTTCCGGCACGCACTCGCGGCCGCCGGGCTCGAGTCAGATGCCGTGGAGCACGCCGACTTCACGGCCGCGGGCGCCGCCGCGGCAACTCGCCGTCTGCTTGAACACAGCCCGCACGTGGATGCCTTGTTCGTCGCGAGCGACCTCATGGCCGTGGGCACGATGGGGGTCTTGGCCGAACAGGGCCGCTCGGTGCCCGGCGATATCGCGGTGGTCTCGTTCGACGACAGCCCGGCCGCCACCTCCGGTCCGATCTCGCTGACCACGGTGAGCCAGCCATCGAAGGAGATGGGCTTCGCGATGGCGGACCTGCTCTTGCGCCTGCTCGCCGGCGACGAGACCGTGCCGCACCATAACTTCATGCCGACGCGCTTGGTGCTTCGCGACTCGGCCTGAGCCGCCCAGGTCATCCGTTCAGTCGAGCTGCGGCATAACCTCTCTGGCCAGAAAATCAAGGTGCTCGAGGTCGGCCAGGTCCATGATCTGCAGGTAGACGCACTCCACGCCGTCGGCGGCGAGGGCTCCCAGCCTGTCGACGACCTCACCGGTGGTCCCGGCGATCCCGTGCTCGCGGAGTTCGGCGGGCTCCCGGCCCACGGCGGCAGCGCGTCGGGCGAACTCGGCCTCGTCGGCGCCGGCCACCGCGATCAGCGCAGTCGAGTAGACCAGTTCCTGCGGGTTGCGGCCGATGGCCTCGCAGGCTGCGCGCACCCCGGCGAACTTGGCGGGGATGTCGGCGAAGTCGGGGAAGGGCAGGTTGAATTCGGTGGCGAACCGCGCGGCCATCGCCGGGGTGCGCTTGGCTCCGCCACCGCCCACGATCACCGGCACGCGGGACTGCGTGGGCTTGGGCAGGGCGGGAGAGTCTACGAGGGTGTAGTGCTCGCCGGCGAAACTGTAGGTCTCACCGACGGGCGTTCCCCACAGGCCGGTGATCACTTCGAGCTGCTCCTCGAGCATGCCGAACCGCTTGGCCGGGAAGGGGATGCCGTAGGCCAGGTGTTCCTGTTCGAACCAGCCGGTGCCCAGGCCCAGTTCCACGCGGCCGCCCGACATCTGGTCGACCTGGGCGACCTGGATCGCCAGGACCCCCGGCGGACGGTAGGTGACCGAGGACACCAGGGTGCCGAGGCGGATGCGCTGCGTCTCGCGCGCCAGTCCGGCCAGGGTGGTCCAGGCATCCGTCGGCCCGGGCAGCCCGGAGACGTGATCGCCCATGGCGAGGTAATGGTCTGAGCGGAAGAAGGCGTCGAAGCCGAGAGTCTCGGTGGCCTGCGCGACCGCGAGGAGGTCGTCGTAGCTGGCGCCCTGCTGGGGCTCGGTGAAAATGCGGAGTCTCATGCTCCCAGTCTTGTCTCCAGCTCGGCGTCGACGAAATCCACACCGGGCAGGGCGCCGAGCCTCTCGTGCATCACCGCGAGCGACTCCGGGTTCTGGTCGATGAGAAGGAACTTGCGCCCCAGGGCAGCCGCGACGGCACCCGTCGTGCCGCTGCCGGCGAAGAAGTCCAGCACCCAGTCGCCCTCCCGGCTGGAGGCTTGGATCATGCGCCGCAGGATGCCGACCGGCTTCTGGGTGGGGTAGCCGGTTTTCTCCTTGCCCGTGGGCGAGACGATGGTGTGCCACCAGACATCCGTGGGCAGTTTGCCCTTGGCCACCTTCTCGGGGGTGACCAGGCCCGGCGCCATGTAGGGCTCCCGGTCCACGGTGCTGGAGTCGAAGTAGTAAGCCTTGGGGTTCTTCACGTAGACCAGGATCGTGTCGTGCTTGGTGGGCCAGCGGTTCTTCGATTTGGCGCCGTAGTCGTAGGCCCAGATCAGCTCGTTGAGGAAGCAGTCCCGGCCGAAGAGAGCGTCGAGGAGCACCTTGGCGTAGTGCGCCTCACGGTAGTCCAAGTGCAGGTAGAGGGTGCCGTCATCGGCCAGCAGGCGCCAGGCCTCGATCAAACGGGGCTCCAAGAACGCCCAGTAGTCCTCGAACTGGTCGTCGTAGCCGAGCAGATCGCCCTTGATGCGCTCGTAGCGCTGGCCCTTGAACCCGGTGATGGTTCCGGTGGCGTGGGCGCCGCTGGCCAGGGTGCTCCGCACCGAGGTGGTCGACTGTCGCTTCTGGCTGCGGCCGGTGTTGAACGGCGGGTCGAGGTAGATGAGGGTGAACGCGCCGTCGGGCAGCGTCGGCAGCACAACCAGGTTGTCCGCCTCGATGACCCTGCTGGGAGAGGACTGAGTCCACGCGTTTGGCATTCCCTCATTCTGTCAGTCGGCTTACGCTGTTCCGATGACAAGTGAAGAGATGACCCGTGCCGACAGCACCGCGCACGTCAGGCACGAACCGGACCTCTCGCGCTACACGCTGTGGCAGGACGGCGAGCCGGTGGGCCTGGCCGACTACAGGCTGGCGGGCCAGTCAGTGACCTTCACCCACACCGAGGTCGACCCGGCCAAGCGCGCACACGGGCTCGCGGGCTTCCTCATCGAGCAGGCGCTCGACGACGTGCGCACGCGCACCGACCTCACCGTGGTGGCGGCCTGCCCGTTCGTCGCGGACTGGATCGACCAGCACGCCGAATACCAGGACCTGCTCATCCGCGGCACCTGATCCTGTGCTCGCCAGGCGCTGTGCTGGCCAGGGCCGTCCTGGTTAGGGCACGCGGCCGATCCAGGCGTCGGTGCTGAACTTGCTCTCCACCAAGTCGGCGGCCTTGGCGTATTCCTCATCGGTGATGTCGCCGGGTTTCGCCCCGTACAGGCTCGTGAAAGTCTGCTTCATGCGGTCGATGATCTCGGCGCGGCTGAGCCCGGTCTGGCTGCGGAGCGGATCCACCCGCTTGGCGGCGCTGGTGATGCCCTTGTCGCTGAGCTTCTCCCGGCCGATGCGCAGCACCTGCACCATCTTCTCGCCGTCCATGTCGTAGCTCATGGTGACGTGGTGCAGCACGGCGCCGCTGCCGAGGCGCTTCTGGGCCGCCCCGCCGATCTTTCCGGTGGGGCTCGTGATGTCGTTGAGCGGCTGGTAGTGCGCGTCGATGCCCAGTGACTTGAGCGCCGTGATGACCCACTCGTCGAGGAAGGCGTAGGAGTCGGCGAAGCTCATACCGTGCACCAGCTCGGTGGGAGCGTAGATCGAATACGTGATCACCGAACCGGCCTCCATGAACATGGCGCCGCCGCCGGAGACCCGGCGCACCACCGTGAAGCCGTGCTTTTCGGCGTTGACGGGGTCGACCTCGTTCTTCAGCGACTGGAAGCTGCCGATCACGACGGCCGGTTCATTCCACTCCCAGATGCGCAGGGTGGGGCTGCGGCGGCCCTCGCCGACCTCGACGGCGAGCACCTCGTCGAGAGCCATCTGCATGACCGGGGGCACGGCCTTGGTGTGGATGATCTGCCACTCATAGTCCCGCCAGCCGCTGGCGTGGGCGAGCGAACGACGGATGGCGACGGCGACCGACTCCGGAGAGAACCCGAGCAGGGTGGCCTGGGGCGGCAACGCGGCCCGCACCGCGGCCGCGATGGTGGCCGCGTCGCTGTCGGCGGCGAGGCCGTTCACCGCTGCGTTGATGTCCTCGAGGGCGTCGTCCGGCTCGAGAAAGAAATCACCGGCCAGGCGAAAATCGGTGATGAGATTGTCGACGACATTCAGATCGACCACAACGAGTTTGCCGCCTGGAACCTTGTATTCACCATGCATGTGATCAGCCTAATCGTCGGCAGCGGACTCGGAGACGGCGGCCGGGAGATGCGCGTCGAGCCAGGCGACCAGGTCGGCCAGCACCTCGTCGCGGTTGATCTCGTTGAGGACCTCGTGCCGGGCGCCGGGGTACACGATCAGGCGCACATCCCGCAGGCCGGACCGGCGCCGGAAGGCGTCCACAAGCTTGCGGGCGCTGCGTTCCCCGCCCACGGGGTCGTCGCCGCCGACCTGGATGAGCACGGGCAGGTCCGCGGGGAGCCGCCGGGCGGGGCGACCGAGGATGCGGGCGGCGTCGCGCAGGCCGAACAGCTTGGCGAGCGGCACGCTCGTGGTGAGCGGGTCGGCCACAAAAGCCGCCGCGACCGCCGGGTCCCGGCTGAGCCACTCGGCACCGGTCGAGCCGAGGTGCTTGTGCCTGGCGTTGAGATCCCCGCTGTTGAGGTAGCCGGGCCAGCGGTAGGCCGTGCCGGTGAGCACGACCGCCTGGTAGTCCTGAGGATACCGGTTGAGGATCATCTGCGCCATGAAGGATCCCCAACTGTGCCCGAGCAGCACCAGCGGCACCGGCTGTGCCTGCGGTTGCCCGGTCTGCGCAGCCGGTCCCTCGCCCCGCGCAACGGTCTGGTGGCGGGTGGCCTGCAAGATCACGCCGGTGAAGGCGTGCACGGCGGCGACGGCCGCGCGCAGACCGCCGACGCCGAGCCGACCGAGCTGGCCGACGTCGCCACCGTGCTGCAGCATCCCGGTCTGGCCGTGCCCGCGGTGGTCGTCGGCGTAGACGGAGTAGCCGGCCGCGTTGAGCGCGCGGGCCACCTCCCGGTAGCGCAGGGCGTGTTCGCCGACCCCGTGCACGAGCTGCACGATCGCGCGCGGGTTGTCGACCGGCCAGGCGTAGTAGACGATCGGGACGCCGTGTTCATCGATGAAGGTGGGCACGGGCTTATTCTGCCGTACCTGTTGCCCGTGCGGACATTTGCGCCCGGCGTACCGGGGGTGGATTCAACTGGTCGATGCAACACCGCTGTTTTCTTGGTCTGAGAGTAGCTGATGCAGGGCTTCTCGCGGGGTGGCT